>NZ_JBKHHI010000198.1:0-11683 GCF_046539235.1 Coleofasciculus sp. | reverse complement strand
GACTATTCAACCTTGAACTGATCCGCACTCATTTGCAGATTTTGCGCCATCGCCAACAAACCTTGGAACGATGAAGACATCTCCATCGAATTTTCCGCCGTTTGATTAGCAATCGTCGCCACCTGAGTCATGGTTCGGGTAACCGACTGTAACTCCTGACTCTGAACTTGAGTCGCTTGGGTAATTCCCGCTACCACCTGACTAATCTGACTCGTAGCTTCGACGATCGCATACAAATATTCCCGCGCTTCGTTCACCTGGTTTGTACCCGATGCGACTTGCTGAATCCCCGTTTCCATAACCGATGACACCTCAGCAGTACCCATCTGGATTTCCTGCACCAATTGGGCAATCTCCGTCGTCGCTTCCGCCGATTGACGCGCCAGAGAACGCACCTCATCTGCAACCACGACAAACCCTCGTCCATACTCACCCGCGCGGGTGGCTTCAATTGACGCATTCAACGCCAACAGTTGGGTTTGAGTGGTAAAGTTACTAATCAAATTCACCACTCGCGACACCTTCTGCGTCGATTCACTCAAACGCTTCAGCCGCTTACTGGTTTCCGCCACGGTTTCCCGGATATCCATAATCCCATCCACCGTGCGGTTCATCGCCTCATCCCCAGCTTGAACCGTTTGGTTGGCGCGTTGCACCGCTTCTTCCACCTGTTGAGCGCTAACACCCACGGCTTCAGTGGTATTCACCATCATCTGAATCTGTTCCAGAGTTTGTTCCAGCGCCTGGAACTGGCGTTGGGCTTGTTGCGCCAATCCGGCGATCGCGGCTTCGCTAGCTTGGGAAGTTTGTCCCACTTGGCGAGAGGATTCCTTTACCTGTTTCACAATCGCCCGGAGACTTTGCAGGGTATTGTTATAGGCATCCGCCACCGTTCCCACTTCATCTTCGGTAATCGGCGCTCGCACCGTCAGATCCCCTTGTAACGCCGGACGTACCGCCATTAGCAGTTGAATCACTCCCTGTTGCAGTGCTTCCTTCGCCGCTTTCTCCCGTTGCGCCGCCTCCATTAATTGCTGGGACTGTTCCTGAACTTGTTCCAAGGAATACGCTTGCTGAATTGCGATCCCTAACTGGGTTGCCATCTGCGCCAAAAGTTTAATCTCTCCCTCTTCCCAGGTACGGGGTTCACTGTTTTGATACACCCCCAGCAATCCCCAAAGTTGTTCCCCTTGGAATAGGGGGGCGATAATGTAAGCTTGCGCTCCCCACTGCTGCAAAATCTCCCGGTTAAACGTCAACTCCGTGGCTTGGCTAATGTCATTAACCGCCGTGGTCTGATTTTGGCGATACACACCACCCTCACTTTGTTGCAACACCGGATCACTCACCTTTGCCAGTTGAGTACCGACAACCTTGACGTAGGAACCCCCCACATCTTCAATTACAAATTCCCCACTCCAATCGGAGTTAAAGCGATAAACCGCCACCCGATCCGTATTCAGCAGGAGTCGCAATTCCTGACTCGTCGCCTGCAACAGAACCTCTGGGTTCAAAGTTCCTTTCTGCAAGCGCTCAGCAATCCGTTGTCCAGTTTTATACAGCAGGTTGATAAAGTTACTTTCCCGTTTCGCTAACTGGGCGAATTGATCCGACTGTTGTTGCACCTGTTCCAGGTAGTAGAGTCGTTGTAATGCCGTTCCTACCGCTTGACCCACTTGAGTTAGCGCCGTGATTTCGGTACTTGTCCAGTGGCGGGGTCCGCTATTTTGATACGCACAGAGGATTCCCCATAACTCATCGGCGACGAAAATCGGGGCGAGGGCGTAAGCTTTGACCTCAAATTGCTCTAAGATTTCAACGTGACAATCGGAGTGACCGATAGTATGGATATCATCCACGGCAAAGCTTTCCCGATTCCGATAGCGACCCCCCTGGGTTTCTTGTAAATAGGTGTCTTCCCAAACGGTGCGGATATCCGGACCAACTAAGGGTGTCCATCCCGTCGCCACCGACTCCGCCACAAACACGCCACTCCAGTCGGGTTCAAACTGATAAACCGCCGTGCGATCGCATTTGAGTAGTTTCCGCAGTTCACGAGTGGCTGTATTGTAGATGGTGGCGACATCCTCGCCATAGCTCAACTTAGTCAGAACACTGGATACCGTTTCCTGAGTTTGGGCAATGGTTGCCAGTTGTGTGGATTGGTCTTGTAACTGGTGCAGGTACTGGGATTGTTTCAAGGCGATGGACAATTGATACGCCACCTGCTTGACAAATTCCACCTCTTGGTTTCTCCATTTGCGTGGACCACTGCACTGGTGAATACAGAGTAATCCCCACAATTCGACTCCTTGCATAACGGGTGCCACCAAATTCCCGCGCACCTGGAACTTGGAGAGGGTATCAATATAACAGGGCGCTAGATTGGCGTGATAGATATCCGCGACTGCCCAAACCCTTCCCTTGCGATAATTTTCCGCATGTTTTTCACCAAAACAATGGTCGTCTATTTTCATCGACAAGGCTGATGAAAAACCGGCGATCACCCGCTCAGACACGAGTTCTCCCCGATTAAACCCAGAGTCAGGATCAAAGCAAAAGACGCCCACGCGATCAGCCCCCAAAAAGGTTTGTACTTCGCTACAAGCCGTCTGGAAAATCTGATCGATCTCTTGAGACTGACTAATCTTACTGACAATTTGAGCCGTGACTCGTTCCAAGTCGGCGGTTTTCACCAGTTGCTCCGATTGGGCTTGTAATTGCTGCAAATAATCCGCCTGTTGCAGCGCTACCCCCAGTTGAGACGCCACTTGAGTCAGCAAGCGGACTTCACCCTCTTCCCAGTGGCGTTTCCCTGTGTTTTGAAACGCACTGAGCAATCCCCACAGCTTGTCTTCTTGGAAAATAGACACCACTGCACAGGATTTGACGCCATAGTAGTCTAACGCCTCAACATGACAATCCGTCAGCGTACCATCGTGAACATCGTCTACCACAAACGGTTGATTGTCCCGGAAGCATCCCCCGTGGTGTTCGTTGAGATAGGGATCTTCCCAACCACTCCCGACTAACTTGGGAAACCCGCCTGACTCGGATTCACAGATAAAGTCGCCAAAATAGTCATCACGGAACTTATAAATCGTCACCCTTTCCGCATTTAGCAGTCGCCGCACTTCCTGAGTGGTGGTTTCAAACACCTTGTCAATGTCGAAGGGTTGACGGATTTTATCCACCACTTTGGCTAACGCCCGCTCTCGCTCCGCCTCCTTCGCCTGTTGCTCCGATTGCAGTTGAATCTGATCCACATATTCGGCTTGTTGGAGGGCGACACCGAGTTGGTTGGCAATTTGCTTGAGTAATTGGACTTCACCCTCTTCCCAATGGCGGGTACTGGTGTTTTGAAAGGCACTGAGTAATCCCCACAGCTTTTGCCCTTGGAAAATAGAGACGACGGCGCAGGATTTGACGCCATAATTCTCTAACGCCTCGATGTGACAATCGGTGAGATTGGCGGTGTAAATATCATCCACAACAAAGGCTTCATTATCCAGAAACCGTCCGCCTTGGTGTTCGTTGACATAGGGATCTTCCCACCCACTCCCCACGAGTTTGGGTAATCCTGGCGCTTCGGATTCACTGACGAAATCACCGAAATAATCGTCGCGGAATTTATAGATGGTGACGCGCTCGATGTTAAGAAGTTTACGCACTTCTTTGGTGGTGGTTTGGAAAATCGTCTCAATGTTCGTGGTTTGACGAATTTTCTCGATCACCCGGGCGATAGTACGTTCCCGTTCCGCTGTTTTTGCTAATTGTCCAGTTCGCGCTTGTAAACTGTCCAGGTATTCGGCTTGTTGAAGCGCGACGCCAAACTGACGCCCGACTAATGCTAATATATTTAGTTCTGAGGTGTCCCATTGGCGAGAACCTGAGTTTTGGAAGGCGGCGAGTAATCCCCAGAGTTTGTCTCCTTCAAAAATTGGTGCGATCGCATAAGCTTTTGCCTCAAATTGTTCCAACAGATCGATATGACAATCAGTCAAACCCGCCGCGTAAATGTCATTCACGCCATTGGTTTCTTCATTGCGATAACGTCCGCCTCGGGTTTCTTGGAGATAGGTATCCTCCCAGACTTTTTTGATATCCGGACCGACTAGGGGAACCCATCCCGGAGCAACGGATTCGGCGATAAATTCCCCACTCCAATCTTGATTAAACCGATACACCGCCACGCGATCGCACTCCAGTTGCTGACGGATTTCCCGTGTGGCGTTACTGAAGACTTGGGGAACATTCAGCGATCGCAATATGTTCTTGAGAATTTTCGCCGCGACTTGACCGACAACTTTGGTATTTTTGTTTTGGCTGCGAAGTTGACTAAACAGTTCTCCCGGTTGCAGGTTAAGAGCCAATTCCGTCGTCACCTGATACAGCAAGTTAATCTCGGAGTCTTGGAAGGTGCGGGTTCCGGAACATTGCTGAACAATCAGTAACCCCCAGACTTGTTTACTAAACAGAATCGGCAAACTTAAACAGGCTTTAATTTGAAACCGTTTCAGCAGTTGCAGTTGATAGGGACTGGTTACGCCTTGATACAGATGACTCAGGGTGACAACCTGTTGCTGCTGATATTCGATTTGACTGTTTGCGCCAAAGGTTAAGGCGGGTAAAGATTCACCCACACAGGGAGTATACCCCGCCACCATAGATTCAGCGCGAACCACACCCTCGGTTTCCGTCTTAAATTGATAAATCAGGACGCGATCAACTTGGAAATGCTCCCGCACCTCTGCCACAGTGGTTTCTAGCAGCGTATCAACGGTTTCTATCGTAGACGCACGACGCATCCGTTGAGCAACCGCCAACAACCATTGGCGTTGTTCCTGAAAATAGGTTTCGATATTGACACCCATCTCAGGCTGAGACTCATCCATCACGCGATCGCCATTACTGATTGTATGAGCGGAATCGTTCTCCCCATCAGGGTTGAGTACTTGCTTTGATTGTTCGAGTTCTTGCATAATTCGATGTGTCTAGTCCTAATATGTCCGCGATCTGCGATCGGGAAAATGTTGACCCTCCACTTCGGAAAGAGGGTATAGCCTGTAAGTGTGTAGGGGCGGGTTTTACCAATAACGTGAGAAAACCGCTAATTTAACTAAACCCGCCCTTGCTCCCCCAACTCCCTCACTCACGATGCCTTTGCCAAAGGGGATAGTGGCTAATGGCATGAATATTCAGTACGATGCCCTGATCTTCAGGGAGGGAACCCAGAATAAACGGCAAAAGTTTAGGCGGAAATACACCAGGAATAGCAGGCTGCAAATGTTGCAAATCATGGTATTCGATGTCATTAACTTGTGAAACAACAAGTCCCAAGGATTGCTGATTCACCTCAACGACTAAAACCACCAAAGTATCAGAGAATTCCCCTGGTTTCTCTAAAGGGGAATAGCCCATCAACTGGCTGATATCAACTAGCCAAATCATATCGCCACGCCAGTTGCAGATCCCTAAAACACAAGCCGGCATTTCTGGAACAAGCAGAATGTCTGTTACATTTACTCGTAGCACTTCCCCAATTTGTTCTAAGGGCAATAGCCCACTATCTTGGTGACTAAGAGGAAAGCGAAGTAACCGCTGCTGGGTTTGGGGGGGTAAAGGTTTAAGGTTGAGTGAATCAAGACTCGTCGTTAATAGAATTGAGTTAAGTGAATTTGTCATTCGTCATTCGTCATTCGTCATTCGTTATTTGTCATCCGTCATACTCGCTTACCTTGAAAAGCAAGCTACGTCATTCGTTATTTGCCAAGCAACAAACAACAAAGAGTAACTAAACCAGCGTAAACTTATTAATGGTTTTCATTAATTCCTGCTGATCGACTGGTTTAGAGATATAGGCATCAGCACCTAGCATCGAACCCCATAACTTATCAGCATCCGTGCCTTTGGTTGAACAAATCACCACAGGAATCTTTTTAGTGTCGATGTTGGTTTTAATCTCGCGGCAAAGTTCAAAGCCACTTTGACCCGGTAAAATAACATCGAGAATCACTAAATCCGGTTTTTGAGCTTGAAGTTTTATATGGGCTTCCTCTCCACTTGTTACACTCACCACGTTAAATCCGGCTTGTCTTAAATAACGAGTCAGCACCTGGGTTTCTGTTACACTATCTTCCACTAAAAGAACAGTTTTCATAGTTAATCCAATTTTTGCGATACACAACCTTTGCAGTTTGTTGTTCAGTCATAAATACTGAACAAGATTTAATTACTCATCGGTACAGACTTGGTCGGTAAATATTTCTGCAAAGTACTCAACACTTTTTGTTGAGTAATCGGCTTTGGCAAAAAACCAGAAGCCCCGACCATTTTGGCACGCACCCGGTCTACGATGCCATCATTTCCGGTCAGAATAATCACGGGGATATCCTGAAAAACCGAAACACGACGAATTTGAGAACAAATTTCATAACCATTAGCGACAGGCATCACCAAATCCAGGAATATCAGATCCGGCTTATTTTCTAGAAGCTTAACTAGGGCTTGCACTGAATCCTGGATTGAGACAAACTTATAACCCGCTTCCTCTAAAATATAACCCATCATTTGAGTGTCAATTCGACTATCATCAATGTAAGCAATTACCGCATTTGCTGATTTAGAGGAGGATGACGGGCGAGAAGGCTTTCGTGATGTACTTTTACCATTTTCATCAGATTTATCCTCAACAATTTTACGAGGTAAAATAGAAGTCTTCAAGTCCTCGACTTCAATTAATCCAATTAAATTTTTCTGAATATAAGGGGAAATCGAGTGAGTTAGGGGCAGAGGAGTTTGTTTTAACTTAACCGCTAAATCCCGAAGCGTTTGTTTCCCGTCCGCAAAAGCTGTTAGATTGCGATAAGCAGAGGGTGATGTCTGCTGGCGCAACTGATCTGCCTGCAAAATTTTGGGGGCAAGATTAGGTGAAATGTCAGCTAAACCCGCTTTTTGCCAAGCTTGCCAATCCTGAAAAACTTGCTGCCAAACGCGCTCCGCTCTTACCACAACCCACCCTAAATCGATGGAATCTTGAGGAATGACTCGGTAGCTTAGATACATTCCAGAATGATAGTTTTGTTGTTCGCCTGCTTGGATAATGTCAAAAAGAACCTCGCTGGTATGACCTTGAACAAGTGCTGCCATTTGTCCCACGGGGATTTGTCCTTGTTTCACTTGTGTGGCTAATGACTCATAATCTTGATATTGAATCGGCTCTCCTGCTTGCGTCACAACCTTAACAGCCACCGAAGGACAGTGCAATGATAGCTGACGAAACCAACGACGCACAGGATGTACCTTACTATGACAACCAATCAAACTGCCGACACTAAAGAATAGCTGCCACTGCTGTTGTTGGGGATTGGTTATGTTGAAATCTAACTGACCTGTAAATTGTTGACTAGCACAATTTTGAATACGTTTTAGCAGTTCTTCTGTGGTAAAAACGACATCATGTTTTGTTATATTCCAATGAGTTGATCGAACAGATAAAGGAGCAAGCATTTTTGATTTTTATTTATCTCACTAAGTCGGATAGTAGAGTCAGTCATCTAGATATCAATATGACTGTTTTTTTGTTGCTGAATTTTTTTAACGTTTATTTTTTAGGGAAGGTATGATTTTAAATATTTTTTTCGGTAAAATATTTCATAATAAATTACAGATATGACTGGCTTAATTGTAGCTGATCAAAAGGTGAATATGTCAATATTTTCCAATAAAACATTTAATATAAATCGCATACTTTTTCTGCCATAAATGAAAAACAGAAAAGAATAAGCTGTTCGGCATTTAAACCATAATGTCAAGAATTGCGAGATCATTGCCGTAGAGCGTTTAGCGAAGCCATGCCGCAGGCTTTGCATCTTGCTCGCTACTAATACCCAATTTAAATGCATTACAGCTTAACACGGTGTAGTACAGCAGCCAGAAAAAAGCCCTTTTATAGTCCTTTTTAGCTGTATTACATCTAGCCTAAAACTGCTGTAAGTAGTCGGACAAAAGAAAACGGCACGCTCACCCTCTCACCCCATCTCCCCAATACTTATTCAGCAAGCCCTATTTACCTTAGATGCGCCCTGAGATAAGTTGGCATTTACATTGAAGAGTATTGCATCGGCGGTTGAACGTACCAATCTCCAAACATTGATGTATCCTGAAACTGGTTAACCTGGGGCTTGGGGAGATAAGTGTGTAACGCTTGGAGCATTTTATCTTTATTAATGGGCTTGGTGAGAAAATCTGACGCACCGACAATTTTTGCCCGTGTCCGGTCAATAATCCCATCCTTACCCGTCACAATAATCACTGGGGTGGATTTGAAAAAGGAAACCCGACGAATTTGGGAGCAGATTTCATACCCATTAGCAATGGGCATAACTAAATCTAATAAAATCAGGTCGGGTTTGTGTTCTATCAATATCGATAATGCTTTTTCCTGATCCTCAATATTGATAAATTGATAGCCGGCTTGAGTGAGAATATGATTCATCAGTAGCAGATCAACTGAGCTATCCTCGATACAGGCAATTAAGGGATGCGTCGGTTTCGACTCTATTGGAGTTGCCGGGGTTTCGGCGGATGACTGTTCCAGCTTTATCGGTGATGCAACGATGAGACTCATTTCCTCAACCGGACTCAGTTCGACTAAACCTTGACGAATATAGGGTACAATGGACTGAGTCAGGAGTAAAAGATTTCGATTCATAAGAACGGCTAAATCCCGTAATGTTTGATTGCCATCCATCGAAGCAATCAGGTTATCCGATGTGAATTGAGAGGTTTCTTCTTGCCATGCTTTAAATGTCTGATTAATACCTCCTAAACCACTGAGGTTACCATAGAGCATCTGGGAAAATTGTTGTTGTAATTCCTGAGGTTTTAATACCGTGGGCGCTAAGTTTGGAGAAATGTCTGTTAAATCAGCGCTTTGCCAACTTCGCCAAAGTTTTACCGCTTGCCTCCACATTTCATCAACTTCTGTAGTTACTAAGGCTGAATCCATCTGGTCTTGAGGAATTTGACTATAACTGAGTTGCCAGTTTGAGGGATGAGACATCTGTTCAATGTGTTGAATCAGATCAAAAAAATTTTCGATAATATAGCTTTCGACAACTTCTGTCATTTGCGCTTGACCTATTTTTCCCCGCCTTACTAATTCCGCTAAGGCATCGTAATTGTCACCAGGGATATGATTTGAATGATTGACAGTCGTATCCTTAACCAATTGGGGACAGTAGCGATAAAGCTGGCGCAACCAACTCCGATGTGGATGTACCCCACTTCCACCACAGATTAAACCTTGGCAAAAATATAAACTCCAGTGTTGGTGTTGAGGGGCTTCAATATCTAAGCAACCTGTAAATTTCTCACTGGCACAGGAGAAAAGTTGGGTCGCCAGATTTTCAGGATTGACAATTGAACAAGAGGTGAAGGGAAATCCGCCAGTGCTAATAAATTCAGTCCATTTTTGGGAGTATCCAATTGCTCGCTCGAATTGATTGGTCATAATTTTAGCTTGAACTTCTGGGAATACGGCATGAAAGTGATTAGGGATGATGAAAGCAACTAGCCGAGTTGGGAAAGATATAGGAGCAGACTACCTTTGTCATGGTAATACCGCCCGTAGGGGCGCATAGACGTGCGCCCGATTCAATGGTAAAGTCTATTCCACTATTTTGGCTGTGCCACGCCAGTAGGACAGTTCTGGTTAAGTTATACCCGGCGTAATTCTACGTAGACGTTTAGAGGGATTTACTTACACTCACTATCACCAGTCTCAATCATTTGTGAAAGTAGATGAGACTAAAAAGCTTGCCCAGCAAGGATTGCCATTTCACAACCGATTTAAACTTACTCTATCTTTATGGTAGAGGATTTTACTAGCAATTCGGTAAAGTGATTATCAATTTTTTGTAAAGCTTTACTCAGCTTTTCTTGTTTAAATCATCACATTATTCTATTTTCGGCTGATCTTGCCCCCAATCACCTCAGCATAATGGCGTAAGTTTGCTGCCTATAGTTCTTGAGCAGTAAGACAAGCTATTAACCTTTTACCATAGGCGTTTCAGCGCCCAAATACCTGGGGAAATAGGGAGATTAATCTAAGCTAAATGGCTTAGGTGTAGGGAGTTTTTTTATCAAATCTTGGCGTAATTTCTTTGACAGAATTAATCTTTCTCCCTAGATATTAAGTATTTTTGATTATCAAGGCTCTGGCGAAAATATAGCACAACGTATAGTTAAATGATATAAATTAAAAGGGATAAAGAAAATGTATCCCACGCTAAAAAACGTGGGATTTTACCAAACGCAAGAGCCATGAGACTCGTGAAGCACCAAGAAAGCTAAATGGTTCATCGTTGATTGTTCAAGGTTGATGAACCATGAACAAAGGAACTATAGCCGTTGCCGCTTTTGGTGATCACTTATTGTCTGTACAATTCGCCAATAAACTCATCGAGGACTTTTTGGGCGGCTTTGTAGGCGACTGCATTTCTACCGATATTCAAGTTGCCGAGAATGCGATCGCGTATTGCCTCCAATCTGGATGGTTGTGGAATCTGTTGCCTGAGAGTTGCATTTTCCACTCTCAGGCTGCGAATTCCCCCAACGCTGCCCTCAACTGATCTAACTCTTCTCGAATGGGTTGAATGTGGGCGGCAATTCTTTCATCGATCTCAATCAGATTAGCTTGGGTAATCGGAATACCTAATGACGATTTGATAGCATTGGTAATGAATTCCGTCTGAGTGCAGCCTTCAGCCGCACATTTTTCGCGTAGCGCTTGGAGTAATTCGTTGTCTATGCGAAGATTGATCTGGGTTCGTTGGGTCATAGCTTCCTCAAATTTGAAAAACTTTTAAGGTAGCATATAACCATCACATAGACAACTCACATCAGCACATCACCAAACTAACTGCGAAATAATCGTGTATATTGAGTTTCGTGAGCCATGCTAGAGAGTGTTAATCCCCAGGTGCAACTGTGTAACTGTTCATTGTCTTCTAGGCTCAAAGCGTCTTGGCTAGCAAGGGATAGCTGAGGGGCAAGTTCCAGCAGCAGTTGTTGTCCGGCAGTTTGACCTAGGGGAATCAATTTCACACCTGTATTAATCAGATTGGATGCCCAACTGTGGAAATAACCCAATAAAGCAGCCATGAGGTTAATTTGCCAGTAAGCGGCTGCAATACCAAAGGCGATCGCATAATTGCAGGGAGTTCCCACTATCCCCGCCACAGATTGAAGTTCCGGTTCTAACTCCACCAGTAAACGGATCAGGGAATTACCCATTTGCCAACTTTGCGATCGCAACTCTGAGGTTTCCTTCGCCGCACTCGCCCAAGCATTCCAATACTTCAATGCCTCTAAATCTTCAGCCTGCATACTCTGATAGGCGCGTACCATCATAGCGGCTTCTAAGCGAATCGCTCCATATCTCAATTCTTGGTCAATCCAGGCTTTTAATTGTGTTGACTTATCAATCACCCCCTTTTCCACCAGAATTTCTAATCCTTCTGAATAGCTATAGGCACCGACAGGTAAGGCGGGACTCGCTAGTTGCAACAAATACAAAAGATAATTATTTGTCATTTGTTCATTGTTCATTGTTCATTGTTCATTGTTCATGGTTCATGGTTCATTGTTCATGGTTCATGGTTCATTGTTCATTGTTCAT
>NZ_JBKHHI010000197.1:0-11695 GCF_046539235.1 Coleofasciculus sp. | reverse complement strand
GAGCGAGGAAGCGTCAGAAACAGCGACTTCAACAAAGTAAGTCGCTGTAGTTCATCAGTTCTGTATTGGCAACCAGGAGTTTTTTCTCGTCGGTAATTACATCTCCCACATAGTAAGGCAAGCCGCAATTGGCAAAGGAGACAAAAGGACCGCGATCAAATATGATAATTTCAGCCGACTCCGACTGACGGCGAGTTCGCGCCGCACAGGATGCGCCTCCAGCGACACCACCGATAATCAGAATTCGTTGTTTTGTGTTCATAACTGACCTCTTATATTTGGATTTGTATAACTTATAATCTCTTAATACTGCTTGAGTAGAGTTATATTAGTTTTTCCTTAAACAGCGCTTTATTAATTAAATAATACAGCCACTCGGCTTGACAATGACTAAATTACATCAAGATTTAATAATTGATAACTATTTACCTATATAGCTTTACCGTACCCAGTGAATTTCCTCGGTTCGGTTTATTCTCGATCAGAGGAACAAATCAAAGGAGCAGACTCACCAGTGGTCAAAATCGTTACCATCAATATCTTGTTTGAAATGGACAGATGGGAACAGCGACGGGAACTTTTGGCAGCAGGACTCAAGGCACAACAGGCGGATCTGATTGGGCTACAGGAGGTCAAGTTGCCCGAAGATACGAGTGCTTGGTTAGCTGAACAGCTCGAGATGCCCAACGTCTATTTGATACCGTACCAAAAACCCGATCAAGCGCAACCCAAATATGGGGCAGCAATTTTGAGCCATTATCCATTTGTACAGCAGGCGGAACTGGACTTGCAAGGTCAGGGACGCAAAGCGCAGTATGTGCAAGTAGAAGTGGAGGGTCAACCCTTAATTTTGTGCAATGGGCATTATTTTTGGTCGCCCGGTTCCTCTCCCGAACGAGAAAAACAGATTCGGTTACTCCTGGATTGGTTGGGGAATTTTCTGCCAGAAATGCCAGTGGTGGCGGTGGGTGATTTTAACGCGAGTCCCGGTACTCCCGAAATTAGTCTCATGGAATCTCAATTTACGTCAGCGTATGGGGCGCACCACGGACATGAACCAGAGTATACTGCTCCTACTCCCCTATGGCGCGGCTGGCGGCGGATGCTACGTTATGCCCTAAGTAACTGGAAGCGCTATGGTAGGTTGAGACATGAGCGAGGAACGCGGGATTATATTTTTTTCAACCAATATTTGCGTGTGCAAGACTGTCAACTGATTCTCACTGAACCAGCACCTGATGACTCTACGCTGTACCCATCTGACCATTTTGGTTTGGCGGCTCAATTGGAATTTTTAGGTGGGGAAAATTAAAGTTAAGGGTGGGGATTGTCATTGGTCATTTGTCATTGGTCATTTGTCATTTGTGATAATTGAATGGTTAGGTCGGGGCGGGTTTAGTTATATCAGGGTGAACACGAAACGTTAGTGGTAAAACCCGCCCCTACAAAACGCCCCTACAAAAGATGTTTCATCGGAACGTCTCTGCTTCCCCATCTTCCCCATCTTCCCCATCTTCCCCATCTTCCCCATCTCCCCCAGTTTACATACGCGATCGCATATTTGGCACCGGCTTCTGTTGCAACAGCAGCTTGGGCGGCGCTGTAAATCGCGGTGACTGAACAGGGAATCTCTGGGGATAGATGGGCGACAACCTGAAATCCTACCGTTGTTGCTGGAACTTTCAACACTGTTTTCTCCCCAATAATCTCAAACGCTGTTCGTCCTTCTGCTACCATTCCTTGAAAATCGGTTGCCATGAGTTGATAATACAGTTCCCCTGGACTAGGTGATTGAGTTCAATGATTAATTGTGGTAACTCCTCGGAAAAAAAATCAAAAAATACGCTCTGAGAAATCCCTAGATACAACAGACGTTTGGGTTCAAGTTTTGACAAAACCTGTGAATACATGATGTATTGCCCCAAGGCTTGTTCTAAATCTTGTACAGGGGAGGGATTTAAAAAGCTTTTAACTTCCACAGCAATTTTCCGTCCCTCTTTCTCTGCGGCAAACAGCTTTTGTGCGCCAAGATCTACATAAGCCATCCGACCACCAACCTTTAAGCGTAGGGGATCGTCTGTAATCATCCATCCGTCTTTGATCAAAGCTGTTTTAACAGTTTCGTGGTAGATATCCTTCGCCATGCCAACAGTAGCTCATTTTTGCGATGAGGCTATCTTGATCCTAAAATTAAGGACTTTCGTCTGTTCGATCCAACGAAGTGCTAGGCTTGATTTTGGGAGCAATGGCTTGATTCTCCTGCATAACCCTAATCAGAAATCGCAGAGCTTCATTGACTGCCTCAGCATTAGGAAACATCTCTGCAACATCAGGATCTAAGCGTACAGTTTTTCCGGCAAAACTTTTTCGTCCAGAGCCTAACTTTCTAACTCGTAAACTCTTTAAGTCGTATTCTGCTCGCAGATCATCTTCCATATCTGGCTTAACCCTCTTGATAAGCTTCTCGTTCAGCTTGTGTTACCACTCTTTCACTAATCAGGCGAATCAAATCTCCTCCTCTTTCTGTATACGATACAATGAGTAAACGTCCCCTGTTTGATTCTCCAACAATAAGATAACGCTCCTCATCCTCAGAATGATCGGGATCGTAGAAGTCAACATAAAGCGGATCATCAAAAACGGTTTTGGCTTCCTCAAATGAAACTCTGTGCTTTGATAAATTTATTGCCGCTTTGTTGTCGTCCCAGTCAAAATTCATAGGATGATTATAACATCAAGTATTTGAAGGGCTTTTTTCTGCGATCGCCCATCGCCGTAGGTTGGGTTGACGCGCCGAAATCAAACATCCCCCATCCAACATCAACGCCAAATTTAGCGATCGCACCATGGATACCCAATTGAACTACAGAGACATCATTAAGGTGAATGGTACTGACTGGTATGTTGGTGGGCATTGCCCACCCTACGCTATATCAAGGGTTTCGGCGCTCCAACAATGCAAATTTTCAGTGCCATTCATCTTTAAGGTGGTGCAATTAGGGTGAAGCCTTCGCTACTACCGAGAATGACGCGATCGCGAATCGGTAATACCGCCAACGTTGACTCATCTACTAATAAGTAAGCCGACGTTGACGCCAACTGTTGCAACCTAGTTGTATCCGCCGGAATCACTTGGCGATCGCTATAAAAATCTAAACTGGGGCGCCGATAACCAAACGATGTATAAACCACCGTGTCTGGGGGCGTGTGTTCCTGAATCAACTGGGCGACAGGCTTTACCGCAAAGGCTTCATTTAATTCCCAAACCCAGGATGTAGACATCATTAATAGCAATAATGCCAGGTAAGTTCCGCCCAATAAAATCGGAATAAATTGGCGATTATGCTGATAAACCTGCCCAGCCGCTAAACCCATGGTTAACGCCACAACCACGCCCATAATAATTAACACAGGCTGCGGATCTGCCAGGATAAAGTAAACACATCCCCCCACCCCTGCAACTGCCATCAACCCCAAAATCCAGACGAAAATTTGGGGATAATGCTTGCTTTTTTGCCATAACTGTGCTAAAAACATACCAACAGCTAGAGCAAAAAAGGGATATAAGGGCATAATGTACCAAGGTAACTTGGTTCCCATTAGGGAAATCACCCCCAGATAGCCAATCGTACCAATTAGTACCAGTTTGCCCCAACTCCTTTGACGATGATGCCAAGCTAGCGCCAATCCGCCAAACCAAAACAGGAACCAGGGAAAACTGTATTTAAGTAATTCCAGCAAATAATACCAAGGCGCACCCTGATTTCCCTCCACAGACTCCGAGATGCGGTTCAACCCCTGCGCCTGAAAATGCACCTGCCAAAAGGTTTCGCCATAATATTGCCACTGAGCAATATACCAGGCGATCGCAGGTGTACTCCCCCAGAGAATACCTAGCCAAAAATAGGGATGTTTTAATTGTGTTAATTGTCCATCAGCCCAGAGAAACCCAAACGCGATCGCACCCAGCAGGATCACCAAAATCCCTTTAGTTAACGTAATCAATCCCAGGCTAATCCCAATCCCAACCGCCCACCGCCTATCCTGACGCGCTTTCAGCAGACAAACTAACAATAGTAGAAAAAACGACACTACCGTACCATCCAGCATCGCCAGACGCCCATGACGCACCACAGGTAGCAACGTCAAGTAAACGCTAGCCGCCAATACAGCAGGTAGACGTTGGGCAAAAAGTTCTCGCCCTAGCAGATAGAGTAGCGGCACCCCACAAGCGGACAAAAACGCTCCCGGTAGGCGGGTGGTTAATTCTCCAATCCCCCATAATTTATACGACAGAGCAATTAACCAATCCATTAACGGGGGTTTGAGTAGATAGGGTTCCCCCCCAAGTGTCGGATGAAGCCAGTTCCCTGTGCGGTAAATCTCTCTAGCAATCAGGGCGCGAGTCCCTTCATCCCAATCTCGTAGCGGTACATTCCCTAGAGAAATAGTCCCCAGGAAAAAGGCGGCTAAGCAAAAACCGATTAGCTTATGGTTGTTAGTGAAATTCAGTCGTAGTTTTGCCATTTATCATTGGTTCTTTGTCATTTATTTTTGCCCAATGACCAATGATGGCGGTGAAGTGGCTTTCTTCTCCATCTACCGTCCTGCACGGTAGATGGAGAAGAAATTTTACTGGTGGTTTCGCCAAGCTTTACAAGTACCGCTCCCGCCGTGATACCAAGTTGCAGTCTAAGGTAGAATCTGTCATGGTTTGGTTCGCGGAACCCTTCACGACCTTCGAGGGCAGGCTCCGTGAAACGGAGTGTAGCGAAGCATCTGTCCAGATTCGCGTATCTCGTTCCTCGCTATAGCTGCGCTTCACGCTTCGCTCTCATAAGACATGATAGAACGCAACTCGGTATGAGCAAGATGCTCACACTACGGTTAAAAGCGGGATGCATCCTTTGCACTCCAACTTAATTGACAAATAGTAACATTAGTAACTAAACGATTCGCCAATTACCTATATTTTTTTTGATCAAGGTGGCGATTTGTTTCTAATGACGACTCAATGGAACCTGATTCTTCCCAGCTCACGGTTCAACGAAGTAACCGTGAGTAGTTGACTCTATATCTATACCGTGATCCTGAATCCTGAACGGCTTCAGTAATTATTAAATGTTTTTCGGGCATCCAACAGTTCTAGATAAGATATTGGCACGGCGATGGGCCACAAGATAGTAGCAATGACCAAAATCACCCAAGCGGAAAATTTCTCGTTTTGGGACAGGCTGTCATCATGTTGCATGAAATCTAACCATCGGCTGAAGAAAATCGGCACCATGATTACGTAAAATGCGATGGCTCCGATAAAAATTGTTTCCCACATAAATAACCTCAGTAGATTGAAAATTTGCTGGTTAGTGACTCTACGATAGAGAGTTTCGTTGTATATTCGTTGCTCTGACCCGAAGGTATCCAAAAAAGGATAATATCCGAGATGAAAGATCTACATTTGACGTAAGCGTTTAAGCGTTTGTCAAATTAGTCTGCCTAATGTACGTTTCCTGATCCAGTTGCTCTTTATCAGTCGAACTAATACTGACCTACTATAGCAATCCTATTTAGGTTGTGGCAATTTTCAAAAATGAAACCCTTGCTATACCTGGGTTTCGAGCATTTCGCTTGTTGCATCCTATTTAGGATTGCTATAGATCTAAGGCAAGTTTTTGAGCGTGACATTGTAACAAAACTCAACAATAGCTATTCTCGATAATGATCTTCATTCTATACTATTCTAGTATCGAAAAAAAGTTGTGGCTGGGGATAAACTGATGATTCGTGCCTTGTTATCCGCCCTCGAAAGTAGTGAAGGGTCAAAAGCATGTCCTTGAGCGAAGCGAAGGAACCGGAGATTTTCTATCGTTTTGTTACCATTTTGTTTGGCACAATTGACAAAACCCTTACCCGGACTCAGCTTCACTCGGTAGAGGCTTGCGCCTGCTCCACCACCTGAGTAATCGAACTCAATCCTTGTTCTTCCAACTTTGTTAACAATCCCTGCATGATTCGCCGTGCCATCCAGGGTCCGGAGTAGACCAATCCCGTGTACACTTGAATCAAGCTGGCTCCGGCGGTGAGCTTTTCCCAGGCATCCTCAGGGGTAAAAATTCCCCCCACGCCGATAATCGGTAAGTTCCCCTGGGTTTGCTGATGAATAAACCGAATCACCTCTGTGGAACGTTCCCGCAGTGGCGCACCACTGATTCCGCCAGCTTCTTCAGTCACGGGTTTGCCTGTGGCGGCGATGACTTGGGTTTTCAGGATATCCCGACGAATTGTTGTGTTAGTAGCCACAATCCCCGCAAGCTGATAGGTTTGAGCTAGCATCACAACATCCGCGATCGCATCCCACTCCAAATCCGGTGCAATCTTGACTAAAAGCGGCTTTTGTCCTTGATTATCCTGTTGCAACGTCTCCAAAATGATTCGCAGTTGTTCAGCATCTTGTAGCGATCGCAATCCGGGTGTATTCGGTGAACTGACATTAACCACAAAATAATCACCCCAAGGCTTAAGCAGGCGGAAACTGGTTAAATAGTCAGTAGCGGCGTGTTCTAAGGGTGTTACCTTAGACTTACCCAGATTGATCCCCAAGGGGATCGGCTCAAACGGCTGATGCGCGATCGCTCCTAATCGGTCTGCCAACGCTTGCGCCCCTCGATTATTAAACCCCATACGGTTGAGAACAGCTTTATCTTGGAGTAAACGAAACAACCGGGGTTGGGGGTTTCCGGGTTGGGCGTGATAGGTAACGGTTCCCAGTTCAGCAAAGCCAAACCCAAAGATACGCCAAATTCGAGCCGCTACCCCATCTTTATCAAATCCGGCGGCTAAACCTAGAGGATTAGGGAATTTCAGTCCCCATAAGGTTTGTTCCAGGCGAACATCACTCAGGCAAAAGGCTTGGTGCAATTGAGAGGAAAGCCAAGGAGTTGAGGCGGATTTGGATGTACGATCTAGCCAACCTAACAAGTGCATTGTCTGTTCGTGCGCCCACTCCGGGTCTGCCTTCACCAGCGAAAATAGAATTGGGCGAATGGCAGATTGGTAAATATCAGTCATTGGTTATTTGTCCTTTGTCCTTTGTCATTCGTCATTCGTCATTCGTCATTTGTCATTTGTCAGGGAAAAGGGAACACCTCGGCTTACTTCGGCTTACCTCGGCTTCGCTCGGTAACACGCTCGGTAACACGCTCGGTAACACGCTCGGTGTGTAACAGGGAACAGGGAAAAGTGTAAGGTAGAGTTTTGAGTTAACTCACGACTTCCCCATCTCCCCCAGCTCCCTGTTCCCTGATAATTAATTATGGGTCAGCAAAATCTACCATCCCCAAACGATCATCCATTCCTCGCCCTAGGACGAGTGCTGGAGACCTTGCGGGAAGAGGACAATGCTGAGGTGTTGATCGAAACTACTCTAAATTACCTGCAAACCGAGTTTGATTACCACCTGATCTGGATTGGGCTTTATGATCGCTTGGATCATCGCTTATTTGGCAAAGGGGGTATTGCGCCCACGGCTGAAACCGATTTTTTGAAGCACCGATACAACCTGCAACCGGGTGATCTGTTAGAACAAATCGTGATTCAACAGCGCCCAATCACCGTTCCTGATATTCAGCAAGAAATCCGGGCGGGAGAATGGCGACGAATTGCTACCAATTTAGGGATTCAGGGAACATTGCTGTTTCCCTTACGCGCCAAGGATCAATGTTTTGGTGTCACCTTGTTGGGTTCACATCAATGGGGTATCTCTGCCACACCCGGGGACACCGCCCATTTATCCATGGTGTTGGGTGGATTAGCGGCGGCGTTACATCAGATAGAGGTCAATTGGCAACAATCGGCAATGAAACGCCCTGAGGAACCCCTATTTCAAGCCCTTGATCAGCTGATCAAATTGCCCAAGCTGGTTCAGCGTCTGGATAAATTGGTGGCGATGACTCAAGAGTTTATTACGCCGACGCGCACTAATATTTATTGGTATCATCCGCAGCAACGCTATTTCTGGCATCGGGTGGGTAATCGTCAATCTCTCCGCAGTGTTGTCGGATTACGCAACTCCAAAGCAGGTCTTACTGTTGCTGAAGCCAGTGATTTTTATCAGGCGTTAAAGGCGGGTCAGTTAGTCACCATTGGCAGCAGTAGAAGCCAACTTAAGACAGAAACCACAGAACATATCCTACATCGACTCCGAACTCGTTCGTTGATGGCAGCCCCGATTCAAATTCAAGGGGAATTGTTGGGTTTTCTATCCGTGGAAGAAGACGATCCGCGAATTTGGGAACGGGCAGAACGGAACTATATTTTAGCCACCGCTCAATTAGTGGCGCTGGTGGTGAGTAGTGAGGAATTAGACACCCAAGTTCAGGTAAGAATCAAGGATAGCCAGGTGCTAGCAACGATCGCTCAAGTGATCGCCTATAGTCCCACGCCTGAAGCCGCCCTGAATGAGTCGGGGAAGCTGATTTGTCAGCATCTGAATACGGATCGATTAGTAATCCTGCAACCGGATCAGTCGGGTCAATTCACTGTTGTGTTTAGCCGACAACCGTCGAATCGCCGTCCTTGTCTCTCACCCTTACCCCCCCTGGATGATCAGGAGCAGCAGTGGTTGAGGGGACGAAAAAAATTGGAGGTGATTGAAGATATTGAGGCAGATGGGTTACTCCTATCCTGGCGGGAGACATTCACGCAACTGAATCTGCGATCGCTCCTGATTGAGTCTTTATCCTATCCGGAACATTCCCCTAAACAACCGAGTTTCTTGTTCTTGATTGGTGATGGTAGTCCGCGAACCTGGAACTCGAATGAACGGGATTTTGTGAAAACTGTGGCTCAACTCATCTATCTGCTGCTAACGCTATCGGGTGAGTTAGATAACGCCAAACGTTCTTTTTTGGCGCATCAAACCCTGCAGTCGGGTCTATCTATGCTCCACTCAGCCCCGAAAGATCCGGTGCGCTTTGAACGGGCTTGGATTAATTATGTGGCAAAGTTGCTGGAATGTCCTTTGGTGGCGCTGCTCACTTGGACTCCCCAAATTGCTTGGGCGACGGTATCCACGGTGGCGGTTACGGATTCGCGTTTTGCTCTTCCTCCCGATTTAACCATTTCGGTGGCAACAAATCCCCTGATTCACCAGGCTCTAGCTACCCCCCATTTCTGCTGCTTTGCGGTGAAGGATCTGCCGGACTCGATTCGTCAATGGTTTAATAGTCCCGATATTGGTCAAATTTTGGTGATTGCCTTACATCAGGATACCACCTCTGCCACGGGAGTGATCCTGATTGCCGATCACCAGGAACGAACTTGGTCTGAACGTTTTTTATCGGTACTGGAAATCTTAACCCAACAGTTTACTGACTTGCGTGACTATCGGTATCGCCTGATGCAACAAACCCAAGAGCGGGAAAACTTGCAAGCTCTCAACTGGTACAAACACCGATGCTTGGAGAAATTGTATCAGTCTGGGCAGGAGATGAATAATGCCTTACTCTTATTGGACAATCAGACATACTCCCCGGCGGAAGCCACACAGCAGGTTACCAATTCGGCGTTACAAAAGATGCGTCGTCAGCAACTGCTGCACAAGTTAGAAGCCGTTCTAGCGGGGGTGACTCCGATCCTCAAGCAAGAACAGTGGCAACTCAGGACGACGCTACGCCCGATCAAGTTGGCAACTTTGTTGAAGCGATCGCTGCGACAGGTGGAGCCATTTTATCATCAGCGTCAACTGGTTCTGAATATGCACAATGTTGCTCAGTTTACCATTTATGGGGATTACCTGAAGCTAGAATCCATTGTGTTGGAGTTATTGCTCACGATTGGTTTACAATCCCGTGCTGGACGTTGGATTCATCTGTGGTGCTGTCCCCTAAGTTCGGATACTAAGCCCGGGCTGCGCTCAAGTTCACCTTATTCGTTACTCGAGTTACTGATTTCTCAAAGCAATTCGTTGGAGGAATGTCAGCAGGTTCTCACCGCTTCACCGAGAAAATCGCTGTCTAGCTTAAATATGAGAATTTGTCAACAAATTTTGCGGAGTTGGGGAGGCGATCTGCAATTTTACCAAACTAAAGTCCATGATTATTTGATCCGGTTGCTGTTGCCCTTGGAACCGAAGCAAAAGTGACACTCACCGGGCTGAAATTGGATGAATTTAACCTGTCCGATTTTGGTTAATTTAAGTCATATCCTAACTTATATACCACACCTGAGAACTCAAATACAAACTCATATTCGCTGTCGTCACAATGAAACCGTTGGCGTTTTCCGGGAGAGGTATGAGTTGATGCGATTGAGTTTAGCTCAGTTGAGGGCGGCTTGGGGACATGTGCGCCGAGGGAGTCGGAGTGCGGGGATTGATGGGATTACGACGGATTGGTTTGCTTTGGTAGTGAATGAGCAACTGGCTGTGTTGCAGGATCAATTGCAACAGGAGTGTTATTATCCTTATCCAGCTAAGGGGTTTTATTTGAATAAAGCTAAGGGGGGTAAACGGTTAATTGGAATTCCGGTGGTGCGGGACAGAATTGTTCAGCGTTGGCTGTTGGATGAGATTTATTTGCCTCTGGAAGATGCCTTTATGGATTGCAGTTATGCCTATCGCCCTGGGCGGGGAATTCAGATGGCGGTGCAGCATCTGTTTTCGTTTTACCAGTTTCAACCGGCTTGGGTGTTGAAGGCGGATATTACTCAGTTTTTTGATCATCTTTGCCATGGGCTGTTGCTGACGGATTTAGAAGATTTGGGGGTAGAACCGATTCTTCTGCAACTGATTGAGGCACAGTTAAATGCTGGAATTGTGATGGGTAAACAGCGCTTCTTTCCGAGTAAGGGAGTATTGCAGGGGGCGATATTGTCGGGGGCGTTGGCGAATTTGTATTTGACGGAGTTTGACCGCCATTGTTTGAGTCAGGGAATTAATTTGGTGCGCTATGGGGATGATTTTGTGGTGGTGGCTGGGGATTGGCTACAAGTTAATCGCGCGTTGGAGCAAATTACGCAATGGTTGGCGGATATTTATCTGACATTACAACCAGAAAAGACGCAGATTTTTGCCCCGGATCAGGGGTTTACGTTTTTTGGGTATCGGTTTGAACAGGGAAGGGTAACTGCACCACCGCCTGTGGTAACGGTGAAGCCGGGGACAACGGCGGAGTCGGGAATGGTTTGGCGGCGAGAGGTGGGGAAGCCGATTCAGTTGGCGTCTCGTCCCCCGAAGGCGTGCAGCATTGTTAAGAGGGTGACGTTTCCAGTTGCAAATTCTGATCATTTTTGGCAGGAACCAATGACGACACTTTATGTTACGGATCAAGGGGCGTATTTGAAGGTACAGCATCAGCAGTTTTTGGTCTATTGTCAGCAGGAATTGCGGTGTAAGGTGCCGGTGAATCGGGTGAGTCATATTGTTTTGTTTGGGTGCTGTAATTTATCCCATGGGGCGGTGAGTTTGGCGTTGCGACGGCGGATTCCGGTGTTGTATTTGTCTCAGAAGGGGCGTTATTTTGGGCGGTTGCAAACGGAGGGGATGGCGAAGGTGGATTATTTGGTGCGTCAGGTGCAGTGTTCCCTTGACCCGGATTTTACGCGGGAGCAGGCAAAGTGTATTGTGTTGGGGAAGTTGCATAAATGAACTACAGCGACTTACTTTGTTGAAGTCGCTGTTTCTGACGCTTCCTCGCTC
>NZ_JBKHHI010000196.1:0-11768 GCF_046539235.1 Coleofasciculus sp. | reverse complement strand
GTCATTGGTCATTGGTCATTGGTCATTGGTCATTGGTCATTGGTCATTGGTCATTATAGGATTATCGTGGTTGTAGGGGCGAGTCGCTGCACCTAGTAGGCGGTGTAAGAATTAACCTATATCGACTCGCCCCTGTCTAAATACTTGTAATACTGGCAAGCGTTTCACCCTCATCCCCTAACCCCTTCTCCCAACCCCCCTCGTTCCCCCCTACAAGAGGGGGGATGGCAGCGGATGCTTCGCTTTTGTTGCACGGGAGAAGGGGAACCGAAATGATTAATGATAAAAGATGTAGCTGCCTAGATCTGGAATATAACACCTTTCTTGCTCCCCTCTCCCCAGGGTGGGAGAGGGGCTTGGGGGTGAGGGGGTTGTGGCTTAAGTTGACACCAATGTATGGCGGGTCGCCCCTACAATGTTTACCTAAAGAGTATTTTTCGGAAGATAAAGACATAAAAGAGGTGACAAAGACGGATTGGCAATTAGCGATCTTGGTTCTCCTTAAACTTCTCCACATTTCTTCTACTCTTCTTCTTCAGGATTGTAGTTTTCAGGTAAATCAATAAACACCCTTTCTCCTTCTCTCAATCCCCGGATAACCTGAGTTTTATCCTCAATTGTGGCTCCAATTGTTACTGGTTTAAACTTAGGCTGGTCTTCAAAATCAGGAACCATAACTCCAGTTTCGCCCTCTTGAGTCACAACCGCCACTGTCGGAACAACCAAAGCATCGCTAATGGGTTTTCCTAAAAATGTCAGGTCAACATTCATACCTGAGCGCAATTTATCTTGCGCTTCAGGGGCTAGGGCAACTCGCACTTGAAAGGAGGTGACATCATTCTCGACAACGGCTTCTGGGGCAACTAGTCTCACCTGACCTCGGAAAGCCTGATCCGGAAATGCATCTGAGATAACTTGGACTGGCTGTTTTTCTTGAATTTGTCCAATATCAACCTCTGGAACTTCAGCCAGAACCTCTAGTTGTTGGGTGGCTAATGCTACGATTGATGTAGAGGTTGCTGAAGCTGTACTCGATGCCGAGGTTGTTGGCGTGACAAATGCGCCAACGTTAGCATATTTCTGAGTGATAATCCCCGGAAAAGGCGCACGAATAATCGTGTCTTGTAATTGGATGTAGGCAGCTTGGGCTTGGGCTTTCGCCGCTTCTACAGCGGCTTCAAGTTGGGCAATTTCTTCTGGGCGAGTACCGTTAAGCAATTGCTGCACAGCAAATCCAGCTTCACTGACCGCCGCTTTGAGTTGAACAATCTCTGGGCTAGTTTGATCCTCAGTATTTTTAGTATTGCGGACTTGGACTAGACGTTGTTTGGCTTCCTCAAGCTGGGCTTTAGCGGTGCGGGCTTCCGTTAATGCCTCATCGAACTGATCTTGAGATACCACTCCCTCTTCCACTAGGTACTTATACCGCTGGACTCGTACCGTGGCTAAATCTAAGCGGGAACTGGCAGTTTGGGCTTGAGCAACCGCTTGGTCAATTTCTCTGGGATTACCGACGAGAGCTTCAGCTAAACGAGCTTGTGCTTGCTGAAATCGCTGTTTAGCTTGAGCAATTTCCTCAGGACGAGGACCTGCTTTGGCTTCAGCGAGACGGGCTTGTGTCTGCTGTAGGTCAGCTCTGGTTGCTAAAAACCGAGCTTTAAGATCCTCTTGTTCCATTACCGCCACCACGTCTCCCGCGTCAACCCGATCCCCTTGTTCGACTTCTAGCTTGACCAAACGACCTGCGGTTTTCGGACTGAGGTTGACAGTTTGAATCGGTTGTACCGTACCATTTGCCGTGATCCGTACTGCTAAATCCTGCACATCCACTGGCACAGTTAGTTCATCAAGATCAACGATGTCTGGTTTTGCCGCAATCACAAAATATCCCGCACCACCCGCGACAAGAAGGCTGGCTGTAATGATTCCCATTATCCAAGGGAGAGGATTATTGACTTTACCCATAGTCTGTGTCTGTCAGGTTTCCCCATTAATCTGCTACAGCAGAGTTTTTGCTCTCAAGGAGTGAACACTTATTTTCCTCGCAAGGCGCAAAAACAAACAATCAATCATCTGTTTCCGTCGCACCGATTTGGTTATCTCGGTTGGTGCTACATCAACGACGCCCGTCTAAGCCGTTCAAGTTCCTTCATTTCCATACTAACCTTACTAACGAAGGGCATCCTCAGTTTAGGGTATCGGTTTTTTCCTGCAGATTAGCGGTAAAACCCGCCCCGACATCCTGGCGGCTCCAGTCTTGCACAGAATTCCCTGGACGAGAACGCCAGTAAGAGTGTTAACTAATATAGAATTTCATTATGCTTCTCAACTACACCTACCGAATCAAGCCCGACCAACAACAAACCCAACTCCTTGATGAGTGGTTGGAAACGTTGCGGGTGTCCTACAACTACGCATTGCGGGAACTCAAGGATTGGATAGCTTCTAGAAAGTGTCCAATAGATAGGTGTAGTTTGGAATTTATCAAGTAGATCGTGATGTGGCGGCTGCCCAAGAAATCTGTAATCGTGGAATAGAAACGTATCCAGGGACTCTGGAGAAGCAAGAAATTGGCTCTCAAGTCGAGGTGTCGGGGGTTATGTGCCTAGATAACTGGCGTAGGGGAGCAATGCCCAATCGTGAGGTTGGGAAGCCGACGATGTAATCTTTGATTCATCGCCGGAGGATGTCACCGTAGCTGAAGATTCCTTATTGTGGTTTTAGACTTCACCGTGTTCAAACGTATTCTGTTATTGCCGATTTTTGTTCTGCTCGCTTTCGTGACCAAACCTGCTCCTGTTTCTGGGCAAGCCCTGCTTCCCTATACTCTACAGCTCGATGCTGAGGAATTGGAGCAGCAAGGCTTGAATCTAGCGCAGGATGCCGTTCAGCTTACCCGTTTCCAGCAATATGATCTGGCATTGTCTAGAGCTAAACTAGCAACTCAGCTTGCTCCCAAGAGTTTTGAAACGTGGTTTATTTTGGGAACCTTGTATGTCCAAAACCAGCAATTCGATCAGGGAATTGAGGCACTCTCTAAGGCTCAATCCTTAAAACCTGAAGAGGCTGGTGTTCTCTTCTCCTTAGGCAATACCTATTTTCAGAAACAGGAGTATCGAAAAGCTGTATCTAGTTTAGAAGCTGGCTTGAAGATAGAACCTGAGGTTCCCGAAGCGCTCTTTGATCTAGGCAACGCCTACTATATGCTGGAGCAGTATTCAAGGGCGATCGCAACATACCAAAAAGCGGCAGATCAGGAACCGAGCGATACCTGGCCCGTGTGGCCCGCGATCAACAATATTGGGTTAGTTAAGTATGAACAGGGGGATGTGGCTGGCGCGATTGACAAATGGCAAGCCGCGATCGCGATTGATCCAGAAGCGGCTGAACCGAAACTGGCTGTAGCCGTAGCACTTTATACCCAAGGGGAGCAAGACAGAGGACTTACTCTAGGAGAAACAGCCCTCCGCTCAGATGAGCGTTATGCTGATTTAGAGTTCCTCAAAGAAAATCTTTGGGGGGAACGTCTGATCTCTGATACTCAAAAATTCTTGGCAAACCCCAGAATTCAGGCAACCATTGCCCCCGGTAACAATGTTCCTGTACAAGTAGACGTTACCCCTTGAATCAAAATTTGAACGTTCCCAGACGCGCCACGGCGCGTCTCTACGTTGCTAAGGTATGGTATCAGGGGATGTATAAACCAAACTGACCGCAAGCTTTCTGACGTTTTTCATTCTCTATATTTTGCCGAAACGGTTGTGGTACAGTACAGGTGTACTTTAGCAAGACTCTAGTGGTTCGGCAATGTCAGCACCCAGTTTCAGAGGATGAATCGTCCTATACCAACAAGGGTTATTGGCGGTGTTGCTCTTACTCAGGTTTGCCTAATCATCTTTGGGCAAAAGTGCCAGGATTTGATCGACAAACTGTTGATGATCAACAACAGGTTTAGAGATATAACCATCCGCACCACTTTGCTTAAGGAAGTTTTCGCGATCGCCTTCCATCGCATGAGCCGTGACTAATATAATGGGCAGATTGCTGGTTTGAGCATCCGCTTTCAGCATCTGGGTAATCTTGATGCCATCGACAGGCTTACCTTGGTAAACACTGTGAGCCAGGGAAACATCCATCAAGATAATATCTGCATCTCCCGCGTGGGCAATTTTCATGACCTCCTCTACATCTTCGGTTCCCTTGACATTCAAGCCACCCCGCTTCGTGAGAATTTTGGAAAAAACGCGAAGATTAATGGGATCGTCTTCTACAATCAGAACGGTTTTCATGGGCGTTGCATCAAGAAAGTCGTCTTTTCAACAAAAGTGCAATTTGATCATCAGTCTGACAGGGACTGGGCAATGTTGCCACAAAAAAAATCAAATTTTCATCTCGTTGTGGTTAGAAATTAGGAAACAGAACTCATGGCAAAACAGTTGAATCTGCTGGCGACTGGTCAAGTTATTCCCACGCCCCTCCATGCAGAGATGCAACAGTCATATCTTGAATATGCCATGAGTGTCATCGTTGGGCGTGCCCTGCCAGACGTTTGCGACGGTCTAAAGCCCGTCCATCGGCGTATTTTGTATGCCATGTACGAATTGGGTTTAACCCCCGATAGACCCTACCGTAAGTGCGCTCGCGTAGTGGGTGATGTTCTGGGGAAATATCATCCCCATGGGGATCAGGCAGTATACGATGCTATGGTGCGCCTGATCCAAGACTTTTCCACTCGCTATCCACTATTGGCGGGTCATGGCAATTTTGGGTCGGTGGATAACGACCCACCGGCTGCCATGCGTTACACAGAGACGCGGCTGTCTCCCATTAGTCATGAAGCCCTCCTGTCAGAAATTGGCGAGGCAACCGTTGATTTTATCGATAATTTCGACGGCTCTCAACAAGAGCCTGTGGTTTTACCCGCTCAACTACCCATTTTACTGCTCAATGGTTGCTCTGGCATCGCGGTTGGCATGGCAACGAATATTCCGCCTCATAATCTGGGCGAAATTGTGGACGGGTTAATCGCCTTGATTGATCGCCCGGATCTGGCGGATGAAAAATTGTGGAAATTAATTCCCGGACCTGATTTTCCCACGGGGGGTGAAATTATCGATACGTCCGGAATTCGGGATGCCTATAGCAGTGGACGCGGCATTATTCCGGTGCGGGGAATTGCCAAGGTGGAAGAGATTCAAGTCGGGCGCACTCGCCGTCATCGCCGCACGGCACTCATTGTCACAGAATTACCCTATCAAGTAAATAAAGCGGCTTGGATTGAAAAAATTGCCGATCTGGTCAACCACGGACGCTTAGAGGGAATTTCTGATTTGCGCGATGAGAGCGATCGCCAGGGGATGCGGGTGGTTGTGGAACTGAAACGGGATGCTGATCCCAGAGATGTTCTCAAACACCTCTACAAACAAACTCCTCTACAAAGTAACTTTGGCGCGATTATGCTGGCATTAGTCAACGGACAGCCCCGCCAGCTACCCCTACGGCAATGTCTGGAAGAATTCTTACGGTTCCGGGAACAAACCCTAACCCGGCAATATACCTATGAACTTGACCAGAAACGACAACGACGTCATCTGGTGGAAGGATTATTGATTTGTTTAAATCAACTCAATCATGTGATTGAAATCCTCACCCATGCGCCTGATGGCACAACCGCCAAGACTCGGTTTCAAGATCAGTTAAACCTGAGTGAGAGTCAAGCTGATGCTATCCTTGCCATGCCGATGCGTCGCCTTACGGGGTTAGAACGGCAAAAACTCCAAACCGAATTTGAGGAACTCACCGCCCGCATTGAAACCCTCCAGGAATTACTCAGTAGCCGAAATGAATTACTCAAAACCCTGAAAAAAGAGTTGCGATCGCTCAAACGGAAATATGCTGATCCGCGTCGCACCAAGATCCGATCGCCGAAATCTCTCAAAGAACCAAAACAGCCAAAATCGGAAAAACAAACCCGCCAGAAAACCAAAACCTCAGACAACCAGAAAACCTCTGCCTCGAAATCCCCATCGCCTAATCTGATCGAAACGGAAGCTGAACAAACGGTTCTGGAATTTACCTATCAAGGACATGTACAACGCCTGCGTTGTGCACCTGATCCCAAATCCCCACCCTCGCTCAAAGATGGGAACGATTTTGTGATTCAGACCCAGCAAACCACCACCCAGTCAGAATTTGCCACCCTCACCAGTGGAGGCAAAGCCTACCCATTAAAAGTGCAAGATATCCCGCCCGCCGCCGGACGAAAGCAAGGCATCCCCTTGACTCGTCTCCTCCCTGATGCGGCTCAATCCGAAACCGTTATTACCCATTTTCGACCCAGAGAACTCTCGGAGTCTCTCAGCCTAATTTTGCTCACCCAACAGGGGCGCGTGAAGCGTCTACCTGCGACAGAGTTACTTAACTTAACGGCACGGGGTTTAACCGTGATTAAACTAAAACAGGAGGATTCGCTGGCGTATGTCAGCCTGGCTCAACCCACCGACGATCTGATTATTGCCACCAGTAATGGGCGCTTATTACGCTTTGAAATTAACGACCAAAATTTACCGATTATGGGGCGTACAGCCCAAGGCAATCAAGCGTTGCGACTGCGGCGTCGGGAGCAATTAGTCGGATGTGTCGCGATCGCTGCTAACGAGAATCTGTTACTGGTGTCTGAGCAAGGCTATGGTAAACGCATCGGACTCAATGTAGTCCGGCGCATCAAACGCGGTGATCTTGGCACTCAAGCCCTTCAGTTTAAAACCTCAACGGATCGGTTGATGGGAGTAGTCAATGCCTCTCAAACCGAGACGGCTGTATTACTAACCAGTGACAATCGAGTCATGAATGTATCGTTAAAATCTGTAAAGTTGTCCGGCAAAGATGGGTGTGGCGATCGCTTGGTTAAGCTCAAGTCAAATGAAACAATTATTGCTATTACAGCAATTCTCCCATAATTACGTGATTACCTAGGGACACGGTAGTAATTAAGTAGGGGCATAGCACTGCCATGCCCCTAATTTTCGATTAACTGGCGAGGGTTCGTAGTCAAACAAGTGCGGGTGGTCAAAAAGGCTATGGGATGGTTTGCAAATAAGGTTTTCCAGGATTTTGATCAAAAATCAAACTAAATAAAAACTAAAACCCCTCTAGCCCGAAAACTTTTCGATCCACCGACTATGGCTTTATAGTGAAAGGTAAGTCTTGTGACTGATTTCCGTCTGTTTCCGTGACAAATGTACTGTAGGGATTGCGGGAACCTAGGGAACGATACACAAAGAAATGTAACAGAAGCGGTAGTTCAACCATGACCGATCCAAAACGACCTCCGAGTGCGCCACCCCCTCCACCCCGCGTTCCTCCAGCCCCACCGCCACCGCCAAGGGGGGCAGGTTCCCGGAAAGCTCCTCCAGGTGCGACGCAAGCGATGCCCTCTAAAACGATGCCGATGCCGCCTAAAGCGGGTCAATCAGCATCAGATCCTACTGCCGTTAAAACAGCACCGAGTTCTCGTCAAGCTTCACCCGGCGTTAAACCCCGGACGCCAGCACCAAGTGCAGGACTTTCTCCCGGACAGCCAACATTAGCCCAGCTCATCCGCGAGGCTTATGATAAGGGATTTTCTGACGTTCACGTCGGTGTTGGTGAAGTTCCTCGGATGCGAAACCGAGGCGAAATGGAGCGGACAGAATATCCCGTCACCGATAAACCAACCTTTATGAGTTGGTTGCGGGAAATTCTCACCGATGAAGAAATTCGCCGCTTCCAAAACGAACTCGAATTTGATGGTGCAGCCCAGTATGATTTTGCCCGGGTGCGGATTAATATCTTCGACTCTTTGACTGGACCTGCCATAGTCATGCGCTTGATTCCACTCAAGATTCTGACAATGGAGCAGTTGCGACTCCCTCCAATTCTCAGGGATGTCTGTAATTACCACAAGGGTTTAATTCTGGTCACCGGTCCAACCGGTTCAGGTAAGTCAACCACGCTAGCGGCGATGATTGACTACATGAACAAGGAGATGCCGAAGCATATCATTACGATTGAAGACCCGATTGAATTTGTTCACAAAAGCCAAAAAGCCCTAATTAAACAACGGGAAGTCGGCGCTCATACTCTCCAGTTTGACAACGCTTTGAAAGCCTCCTTGCGGGAAGATCCGGATGTGATTCTGGTGGGGGAAATGCGGGATCGGGGTACCGTTAATACTGCGCTGAAAGCTGCTCAAACAGGTCACTTAGTTATGGGAACGCTGCACACGAACAGTGCGGTGAAAACCATTGAACGGATTCTCAATCTTTATAATCCAGAAGAACAACACGCTATCCGTGTTGCCTTTGCTGAATCGATGGTGGCAATTATTGCCCAAGGGTTATGTCGCACCACTGATGGGAAACGTGCTGCATTCCACGACATTCTGATTAATACAGAAGCGATTCGAGACTATATCCGCAAGGGTGAATATGAGGAAGTCCATGAATTGATGGCGGCTAATGAATTTGACGGCATGATGACGATGAATAAGTCCTTGTTTAACCTCTATCAGGAAGGACGTATCACTGAAGAAACTGCCCTAGAACAGTCGCCGACTCAAAATGAAATGGCGATGATGTTACGGGGTCGTATTTAATTGTTATTTGTCATTTGTTTATGTCATTTGTTTATGTCATTCGTCATTTGTCATACTTGCTTTCCGAAAAGAAGCAAGCTACGTCTTATGTTAGGACAAAAAGGTGGCAGCCAGGAAAATATTATCTTGTGATCTGCCGCCTTGATTTACCAGAAAAAACTCTAATTTGTGACAATCAACAATCAACAATCAACAATCAGCAATGAACGAGATTCAACGCTCGTTTCCTCAGTTATTTAAAGGCATTGCCCTATTTACACCAGGGGGAGATTTAATTTATAGCGTTGACCCTAGTAAACAAGAGCATTGGCATTTGCATCTGTGTGCGAGTTTACAAGAAATTCTCGGATTACCGGAACCGCCCCATTTTTTAGTACCGGGATATACTGGCACAATTGACCGTTGGCTTGATCCTTATACCCAACAGATGCGAACGTCAGCAGAACTTTACCCCCCGATTCAACACCATCAGGCTTTGCTGAATGCGGTGTTTGGTGTTAGAAATCTGGTCTGGCAAGTCACTCCTTGGCGGGAAGAGTCTTGTGATCCCATGGTTTTGGAGACGTATCGCGATCGCTTTCCCCAACTGTGGCAGGATCATGATTTGATTATCCGTTGCGATCGCCCGGATCAATGTATAGAAAAGTTGTCTGATGCTAATCCTAGGCATGATCATGATTCAAGTCTGATTCAATCTCCCCAGAGTTATGCTTGGTCTTTCCCAGAACGTTGGACGATTCAACAAACACCGTGGCAAGAATCCTCCCACCTACCGTCTACAGAAATTGATCCTCTCTTATCCTCGAACTCAGATAGGGAATCGAATCCGAGTCAGGCTAAATCTACACCCTTAACTACTCCTAGCTATGTCCTGCGCTTATTTGTATCGGGACACAGTGGATCAACTGAACATATCCTGAAAAAACTGCATCAGTTACTTGAACAATCCCTACAATATCCTTATACTCTAAAAGTAATTGATGTATTTAAGCATCCTGAACAAGCAGAAGCTAATCAAATTTCAGCGACTCCCACACTGCTGAGAGTTTGGCCCCCTCCCGTCCGACGTATTGTTGGCGATTTGAATGACTTGGAAAATCTTTTACGTATACTTATTGCTCCGGAAGCTCAACGATAGGAGTAAGCCTAGAACTAAAGTTCTGGCTCAAAGCTTAAACCCGTTAAAACGGGTTCAAAGACTTACCAAGTCAGCGACATTATGCTTAAGTCAGTGTCATTCGATTAAGTTGAGCGACTTGAGGAGTACGTCCCTTTAAACCTGTCATTAATTGCAGAGCATAACATTTAACGGGATACAGATGAAGCAACATCCATAATCCCAGGCGACGTAGGGTAACGATGGGCAGCCAGTTATTAGAAAATATTCGATCCAGGAAATCAGTAAAGCCTAAAATGACTAGATTTTCGCGTTTGCGCCATTGTTCGTAGCGCTTGAGTATCCGTTCGTCTCCAATATCTTCACCCTGTTGATGGGCGTCTTGGATAACTTGGGCAAGGGCGGCGGCGTCTCGGATGCCCATATTTAGTCCTTGTCCACCCACAGGATGGCAACAATGGGCGGCGTCGCCAATCAGGGCGAGGCGGTGTTGAGTGTAGCGATCGCTTTGCATTAGCTGTACGGGAAAGACGATGCGATCGCTATCTAATTCTAAATGCCCTAAAAGCCCGCCTGTGCGGTATTCTAGGAGTTCGAGGAATTCTTTTTCATCTAAGTCTTTTAACTGTTGGGCTTCGGCGTGAGGGGCTGTCCACACCACCTGACAGCGATTTTCCGCCAGAGGGAGTACCCCCATCGGACCACTTTCCCAGAAGCGTTCAAAGGCGGTATCGTTATGGGATTTCTCAGTTTTGATGCGGGCGGTGACGCAAGATTGCCAATATTTCCAGCCTTTTGTCCCGATTCCGGCGGCTGTACGAATACGCGATCGCGAACCATCAGCGGCGACAACTAAGCGCGATCGCAACTGCTGAGATGTTCCATCCACGTTAACCGTAACCTCTACCCCAGAGGCTTGATACTCCACATCCACCACTTCCGCCGGAGACAACCAGCTTACATTGGGACAATCTGCCAAAAACTCATACAGTGAGGTAAGCAGGGGACGATGTTCGCCCACATACCCCAAATCCTGCGTACCTAAATCTTTGGGGTGAAATTGCACAAATTTTGGATAATCGCCATCAGAGAGACGAATTTGCCGATAGGTAGCAATTTGCGGCTGAATCGTCTCCCAAACCCCAATTCCTTGGAAAATGCGCCCAGAAAGCAGCGAGAGGGCGTAAGCTTGCCGTCTAGCTACGGCAACTGACTGCGGTTTTGCCTCAATTAATCCAATCCGTAACCCGGACTGTTTCAACGCACAGGCGAAGGTTGTGCCGACAATACCGCCGCCAACGATGACCAGATCGTAGTCAAAGGTTTGATTGTATGCCTGTTCTTGCGCCATGTTCAGAGAATGTATCGAAATGATAAGCATTTTTACTTTTCTTCATTTTGACGTGGATAGCTGAAGAGGGCAAGTTGCGGGTGGGTTTGTAGGGGCGGGTTTCACCATTATCGTTTCGGTTACACCCATCAGCGACTAAACCCGCCCCGACTTTCGTCGGTTTAGAGACGTTCCTTAATAGGTATAAATCTGCCGAATCAACATACTCACAAATTCCCCAGGATTGCCTGTGGGCTGCAAGGGACTCCACTCAATCACTTCGGCGAATCGGAGGCGGTACAAAGTGCGAATAATGCTGTTCACGCCTCGGCGAGAGCCAATAATTGAGATTTTGACAGGTTCACGGCGGGAGGTGGGTTCTGGTGTGGCTGATGGAGAGGGGGGAACGGTAAGGGTTTCGAGGATATCGGGGATAAAGTCTTCTGACATTGGGATTCACCTGATTTTGAGTTGCAGCAGTATGTAAACAAATAAGTTCACATTTAGATCATACCTGATGTGAACGAATAAGTTTACATTTACTCCGTAATGTTCCTCTGACACGATTAGAGGCATGGGAAGAGCAGGACAAGCCCTCAAGCAGGCACTAAGAACCTACGGAATCAGCCAAAATAAATTGGCGGTGGCATTAGGCATTGAGCGCACCATCGTCAATCGTTGGTTTC
>NZ_JBKHHI010000195.1:0-11905 GCF_046539235.1 Coleofasciculus sp. | reverse complement strand
GAACACCAAGCCGATTACAACACGATATCATCATTACCCCAGGTTTGGTCGTTAGCCGCCCAGCGATTTGGGGAGACTGTCGCCTTACACAACCCTTACGCTAAACCCGAAGTCAAGCTAACCTTTGCCCAGATGTGGCAGCAAATTCAGCAGTTTGCGGCTGGATTACAAGCATTAGGCGTCTCGGCTGGGGATCGGGTTGCTTTATTTTCAGAAAATAGTTCCCGCTGGTTTGTGGCTGACCAAGGTATTATGACCACTGGGGCGGTTGATGTGGTGCGAAGTTCTCAAGCGGAACAAGAGGAACTTCTCTATATCCTTAAGGATAGTGAAGCGACTGCCTTAGTGGTGGAAAATCAAGATACCTTAACTAAGCTGGATCAGCATTTGCATGATTTGCCGATTCAACTGGTTATTTTATTATCCGATCAGGAACCCGACGCTGAGTCGGAGTTGAATATCCTCAACTTTCCCCAGGTGTTGGAACAGGGGAAAAATCACACATTCCAACCGATTGAACAAACCCCTGACACCCTCGCCGCCCTAATCTATACCTCTGGCACCACCGGGAAACCCAAGGGAGTTATGCTAAGTCATGGCAACCTATTACATCAAATCACCAGCTTGGGTGCAATTGTACACCTAGAAGCAGGCGATCGCGTCTTGAGTATTCTCCCATCTTGGCATGTCTATGAACGTGCGGTTGAATACTTTGCCCTCTCCCAAGGCTGTACCCTGGTTTATACCACGCTGCGCCATGTTAAGCGGGATCTGAATGCTCAACACCCTAATTATTTTGTCTCAGTTCCCCGTTTATTGGAATCGATTCATGAGACGGTGCAAAAGCAGCTAAGTAAAGAATCTGCCCGCAAACAGCGCTTGGTTAATATCCTATTCTCGATTAGCGATCGCTATATTAAAGCCCGTCGCCTGGTTAATGGCTTAAGTTTAGAACAGCAGCAGCCCTCTCTATTTCAACGCCTCTGGGCTAGACTTCAATGCTTGACATTGGTTCTGATTCATGCCTTAGCTGACCGATTCATCTATCAGAAAATCCGTGAACAAATCGGTGCAAACTTAAAGCAAACCATCTGTGGCGGTGGCGCACTTTCCCAGAAATTAGATGATTTTTATGAAATAATTGGCATTGAAGTACTCGAAGGCTATGGTTTAACCGAAACCTCGCCCGTCTTAACCGCCCGTCGTTCTTGGCATAACCTCCGGGGATCTGCGGGTAAACCGATTCTAGAGACAGAAATTCGCATTGTTAATCCAGACACCAAAGAAACCCTTCCCCAAGGAGAAAAAGGATTAGTTTGGGCGCGGGGATCTCAAATCATGCAGGGTTATTATCGCAACCCGGAAGCCACGGATAAAGTAATTGACGCCGAAGGGTGGTTTAATACCGAAGACTTAGGCTGGTTAACGGTTCAAGAGGACTTAGTTTTAACCGGACGGGCAAAGGATACAATTGTCCTGAGTAACGGTGAGAATGTAGAACCGAAACCGATAGAAAATGCCTGTATGCGGAGTCGTTATATTGATCAGATGGTGGTGGTGGGTCAAGATCAGCGATCGCTGGGCGCTTTAATTGTACCAAATTTCGATAACTTACAAGGGTGGGCGGCTGAAAATCAGTATCAGCTGCAACTCCCCGATGAGGAATCTGCTTCTGGCGAGGAAACGATTGATTTAAATAGCAAACCTGTTCAGGAATTTTTCCGCCAAGAAATCAATCGAGAAGCGAAAAATCGTCCTGGTTATAATCCCAATGACCGAATTGGTGTATTTCGCTTGATTACAGAACCCTTTTCTCAAGAAAATGGCATGTTGACGCAGACGCTGAAAATTAAGCGTCATGTCGTTAGAGAACAGTATCAAGATTTGATTGACGAGATGTTTGCTTAAGCCGAGATGATGGGAATTAAACCGGGAATTAAATCCTTACTATTCGGATTCGTTTTGATCGGGTTATCTGCCTGTTCTATAGTGGGTTGGTTCACTATAAATCTCCCGACTCAGACCAAAGCATCCTATAACAATTTCACGGGGACAGAACGACGGAAAATTAAAGTTGATGCCGGAGATGAAGTTGTCCTCGACGTTCAGTCGGAGGTGACGCAAGGCGATTTAGACATCCAAATCCTCGAACCGGATAAAGATGTGCTAAAAAGGATAGAAACGAATCGCGATCGCGAGTATACATTTGAGGCAGAAGAAACCGGAAACTACTGGATAGTAATTACAGGCGATAATGCGGGAGGGAGTTATGAGATTAAGTGGGACATAACCTCATAAATCGGGTCTGCTGAATAAGTCTTGTGGTGGCGAGAGGCAACAGGCAACAGGCAACAGGCAACAGTTTCAAACCTCTGGTGAGGTAAAATTCGGCACTTACGCAGGCGGAAATCCCAGGATTTTGAGGCGGGTAGTGCAAAAACCTTGCACTTGTTGGGGAGAAAAATGGCTTGAAATCCAAATCTTGTCTACCTTCCACACTCATGCAGCAAGCCCTAAATCAATTTTCGGGGCGGGTTTAGGGACAATTGTCGGGGCGGGTTTAGGGAATCAATTCAGATATCCACCACTAACTGAACAACAAAACCCGCCCTCCCCACCACTAACTGAACAACAAAACCCGCCCTCCCCACCAATAACGAAACAACAAAACCCGCCCTTGTTTTTAAGACCAATGAACAATGAACAATCAACAATCAACAATCAACCATGAACAATCAACAATCAACAATCAACAATTATTGCGCTGTAACTAATCCTTTATTTAATTGCCGCATATACTTATCTAAATCCCCAGCCACTTGACCCGATAAAAAATAAGCGCCGAGTAAATTGGGAAAAGACATAGCGATTAACATACCATCGCTAAAATTAATCACCACACCGGAACTTAAAACCGCCCCCGTAAAAACCGCCAGGACAAACAACACCTTATAGATAATTAAATTATTCTGCCCAAACAAATAATCCCAACAGCGTTCGCCGTAATAACTCCAGGAAATCATCGTCGAGAAGGCAAAAAAGAAAATCGCGATCGCCAGCATCAGGGGAAACCAGGAAATCGCTGTACCAAAGGCGACTGAGGTAACTTCTGCACCACTGAGTTGAGTAAATTCGGGATTGCGATAGACGCCTGTAATCACAATCACCAACGCCGTCATATTACAAATCACCACCGTATCAATAAACGGTTCTAAAAGTGCCACAATCCCCTCCCGCACAGGTTCTTGGGTTCTGGCGGCGGAATGTGCGATCGCGGCTGAACCCACCCCCGCTTCATTAGAAAATGCTGAACGCCGTAATCCCTGAATCATCACGCCAAAAACTCCCCCTTCCACCGCCTCTGGAGATAATGCGCCGTTGACAATCGTCAGCATCGCCGCAGGAATTTCCCTAAAATTCGTCACCAGAATCCACAGCGCCGCTAAAAAATAAATCACACACATCGCCGGGACAATTGCACCCGCCACCATCCCAATCCGTTTAATCCCACCAATAATCACCATTCCCACTAAAATAACCAGAATCAAGCCATAAAGCCAACTGCGCCCCACAAACCAGGGTACAACTATAGTTATCGCCGTGTATGATTGGTTCGCCTGAAACATACTTGCGCCGCCAAATGCACCACCAATACCCAGAATAGAGAAGATAACCGCTAACACCTTACCCAGGTTCTGGTGTCCCATTTCCGCCAAACCCGCCGACAAATAGTACATCGGACCCCCAGCCACGGTACCATCGGGTTTAATTACGCGATATTTCTGCCCCAGGGTACATTCAACAAACTTACTCGTCATCCCAAACAGTCCCCCCAGGGTCATCCATACCACCGCACCGGGACCGCCTAAACTGATTGCGATCGCGACTCCAGCAATATTACCCAATCCCACAGTAGCCGAAAGCGCCGTTGCCAAGGCTTGAAAATGAGACACCTCCCCGGCTTGCGTCGGATCATCATACTTTCCCCGTAACACCTCAATCGCGTGCCAAAAACCCCGGATATTAATAAATTTCATCCGCAGGGTGAAGAAAATCGCACCGCTAACCAGCCAAAGGACACTGATCGAAAAAATACCTAGGGTCAAAAACTGCACTGTGGTCTGCTCACTCAGGATACAAGGTTATGTCCTTCTTAGTGTGACAGTGCATCCTCCCTTCTTCAACTGCTTTGCGGTCTATGGACGATTATCGAGGCACATAGCGATTATCTTACTTTTCTTGCTCTCGTATATTCAATCCGAAGCTGTTGTACAGAAGGATTCTCAGCTTCAATAAAGCTATCCCGGCGAACTTCCTCTAATCCTAAGTCCTGAAATTGGGCAAGTTCCTGATTAGAAAGCGCCCAAGGTGGACCATCAGGTTCAGCCTCTGTCTGGCGAAATCGCGTGATTACTAACAGGATTCCCTGGATAGCCACCAAAGCCGCGATCGCATCAATCACAGTTGATCGTACATTTAATGGTAACGCTTGGATATTCCGGCATTCTAATACCAAGTCAAACTGATGACGCCAAGCTGGATCTAACACGAACAAATCAGCGACAACATAGCTAACTGAGGAATTGGGAAATCGTTGCTGACACCAGGCGATCGCGGTTGGAGAAATATCAAAGGCTGTCACGTTGAAACCCTCTCTAGCCAAGGCTTCCGCATCATCACCTAATCCACAGCCAATAACTAAAGCCGAGGGATGATTCCCTTGGGGCTTATTTTTATTTAGCCAATCTTGGAAATAGGGATGGGGTTTCAAACGCGCCCACGGTACTTGATCGGGATCACGATTGGCTTGGGAATATAAGCGATCAAACCATCCAGAGGGATCGGATTTGTTTAGCGCTTCTGTTGCCAATAATTTGACTTTCTGCCGTAATCCTTCGGGTTGTTGTTCAAACATCAAACAGTCTCCAAGAGGGTAAGGGGGGATGGAGAGGAGATGGGGCTTCCGGCGAAGAAAGCTAAACCCTACCTATGCGGCATGTAACTCCATCTGACTCCCTAAAATCTGCTGAATCTTCTGGTATAACTCAGCTTGGGTATGATGCTGAAGCGTTTCCAAAGACGCCAGTAATCGTTGCTTATCGGAAAAGGGTAACATCGCCATCAACTCATCCGCCTCTTCTAGCATACGCTCTTGGGCTTCTGGAATTAGGTTCATCCAATTTGATAACAGCAAGTTACGCTCTATAATCGTTAATTTCCACTGATATTCAGGCATCCTGATCGGCTCCTCTATTCCTTCGTTTTCCTTTGTTCAGGATTTACTGGTGTGGATCAGGATGCTTTTGATGTAACTCACAACTCCCTCATCTTCCCAAATTCGTCCCACTTGGCGAACATCTTTCTCATCTCCTATAACAGGTGTATCATCCCACTCTTTCTGGAATCAGGATCATCCTCGGATAACCGATTTCCTCGCCCAATCTCTGGCATTTTCCATATAAATCAGTATCCTTTTCCAATATTTTTTCCAGTCTCCCTCTATCTTCAAGCAGTTTTTGACCGTTTCTAGGTAGAAAATAGTCGTGCGGCGTTCATCATTTTCGGGGCATCGCTCCAAAATCAGATTGTAGAGCTGCTGCCAATGATATTGCCAGTTGCCTTGCTCCGGATGGAAAATTGCCTCAAACAGGTTTCGCCAGAAAAACTCAATCGTGCCAATATCCTTAAGATGTTCTGGCGTTGGTTTATCCCAGCCAGTATGGCGAGCGCGTAAATCACTAATCGGCGGCAGATGTCCGCTCATAGATAACAAGGGGGGCTAAAATCACTGATGCATATTTTACCTATACCCAGAGATAATGGGATGGTGGATGGCAATAGGGTACGGAAGCAGAGGGAGCTGGGGAAACAGGGGGAGCAATGTAGAGACCATGCTACGTCTGGAAGCTGGGGAAGGTTGTAGAGACGTAGCCTGCTACGTCTGGGAGTTGGGGGAAAAAAATGAAATTAGGGTTCGCTGCGAGCAGTATGGGGTAACGTGGGATTTATTACCCGTGCGGCAAGATCTCCGCTAAGAGCCGTCTAACTTGCCCAACTAAAAAAGAGCGCGGCTAGGATAATCAAGCCCAAAAGCGCTAGAGGAACCCAGAGATTCGCCAGCTCAATCATTTGGTCGTGTTTTGCCGTTGATTAGGGGAATTGCTCCATTGATTATCTATAAAGAAACTATAAACTAAATTGGATGATGAGGACAGGATGACCTATCTCGACCTAGTGACATGGCTGCGAGAACGCACCGCTTTTAGCATTCTCTCCGATGAAATTTTACAGGCGATCGCGCCACGAATGGAAGCGCTAGCGGTAAATGCCCAGGAGCGTCTGGTCATCGAAGATACCCCTGTAGACTATCTCTACATTCTGCAACAGGGGCGTATTGAAGGCTACCGAACCAACCAACTGGGTTCGATTTGGGGCGTCAGTTGGCTTCCTGGTGCTGTGATTCATTTACAGGAGTTACTTCTCAATCAATCGGCTCAAAGAACCATCCTCACCCGCAGCGACTCTCAGCTGTGGCGCATCCCAGCCGAACAGTTCCGAGACTTAATCCACCAGTATCCAGAAATTTCTCAAGCCTTCTCCCCCCAACTTGCCCAAGACTTGGCACACCTGTCTTCCCAACTCAAGGTTGAACAAGAACGCCAGGTGACGCTGCGCCCCTATTTAGTCAACAAGGCGAAACGGGGAATTATTGGTAGAAGCCGTTATGCGGTGCGATTACGCCAGCAAATCAAACAAGCCGCCGATACTCGCCAGTCTGTACTCATTTTCGGTGAACCAGGACTGGAAAAAGATAACACAGCTACATTAATTCACTTTGGTTCAGCCTATCGCCGCGAACCTGTGATTAAAATCGATTGTAGTAAAGTGCAAGCCAGTGGTGCGGAACTGTTTGGGCGGGAAGGGGGCAAACCGGGACTTATTGATTCCCTGAACACGGGAACGTTGATTCTCAATAATGTGGATGAATTGCCCCAGGATTTAATGCCTCAATTGGCAACTCTATTAGAAACTGGAACCTATCAACCTGTCCGCCGTTCTCTAGAACAATCGACACAAGTGAAACAGTGCCGCGCCCGGATTATTATGATTACCGAAACGGCGCTCCCCACCATTAACCCTCTGGTTAAGCAAGTGATAAAAGTGCCGCCACTGCGGGTGAGAAAAACCGATATTGGCGACCAGATGAACTATTATATTAGTCTCTTATGTCGCGCCAAAGGGATTAATAAACCCAAAATTACACCCGAAGCCCTACGTCAATTACAAGCCTATGATTTTCCTGGTAATCTCAGGGAATTACAAAACTTAGTGGAACGGGCGCTGGTGCAATCGGACTGTGGCAAAGAACTCACGGAAGAACTGCTGTGGCCCTCCCAAAGTAAGAAAAAACAATTCCGCTTTAATCTCTTAAATGCCTATCCCCAACTGCGGCGATTTTTAAGGAGTGATTGGTGGCCCGATCGCATTAACTATGGATTTACCTTAAGCTTGTTTGCCTTTGTCGTAATCATGGGCTTTATCGGTCCGCAAACCCGTGAGGAAAACTTTACCTTAAATCTCTTTTGGGCATGGTGGTGGCCCCTCGTCCTGATTGGCTTTCCCTTTGTGGGACGTCTCTGGTGTGCCGTGTGTCCGTTTATGATTTACGGGGAAGTGACCCAGAAATTATCTCTGTGGCTATTTCCGCGTCCGTTAAAACCGTGGTCGCGACAATTAGCGGAAACCTGGGGCGGCTGGTTTTTGTTTGGCTTATTTGCCTTAATTTTCTTATGGGAAGAACTCTGGGATTTAGAAAATACTGCCTATCTTTCTGCTTGTTTACTCCTATTAATTACGGCGGGAGCGATGATTTTCTCTGCGATTTTTGAGCGTCGATTTTGGTGTCGCTATTTGTGTCCCATTGGCGGAATGAATGGTTTGTTTGCCAAGTTGTCGATGACGGAGTTACGGGCGCAGCAGGGAACCTGTTCAGCAGAATGTAGCACCTATCAATGTTATAAGGGTGGACCCCAGAAAGGAGAGGGAATGGAAACCAATGGCTGTCCGTTGTATTCCCATCCCGCCCAGTTACAAGATAATCGCGATTGTGTCTTGTGTATGACGTGTTTAAAAGCCTGTCCGCACCGTTCTGTGGAGGTAAATTTGCGTCCGCCAGGGATTGAGTTGTGGACAACTCATATCCCTCGTAGTTATGAGGTGGCGTTATTGTTGTTGTTGTTAGGCGGTGTGTTTTTGCATCACTTACCGGAGTTAAATCAGCAACTGAATTTACACCTAGATTTGAGTCAATTTGGCACACACGCTTGGTTTTCGTTGGCGGTTTTGAGTCTCCCGGCGTTGATTCCTTTAATTGCTTATGGTGGAATTCAATTATCTTACCGACTGATTCAGACGCTCAATTTAACGATAGCTAATCCCAAGCCGCGATCGCTGATTGAATTGGCGTATGGATATTTACCCTTGGTATTGGCGGCGAATCTGGCGCACCATTTATGGTTGGGGTTGACGGAAGCAGGGCGGATTTTGCCTGTAACCTTTGCCACGTTTGGATTAAGTGGTGAGGGATTACCCGTGTTTGTGGCGCATCCGGCGGTGATTGCGTTTTTACAGGGAGTGACGTTGATTGCTGGTGTACTGCTGAGTATGGTTCTGACACAGAAAATTGCCAGTCAACCTGTGCGATCGCTCCTGATGCAACATTTAGGGATAGTCGCTTTGGGGATAAGCCTTTGGGCGATTATTGTTCGGTAGTTATTTGTCATTTGTCATTCGTCATTCGTCCTTACAATCTCTGCACCCTTGCGCCTGTAGAGACGTTGCATGCAACGTCTCTAAATTTCTGGAAAGCGTATCTTTACCACAAATTTAGAGATTTGTCAAAACACGGGCAATAGGTTTTCCAGAATAAACCTTAAGTAGGGTAACTAGCGAAACCTCTATCTCCTTCCTTGGTTTGCCTGGGGGATTGGGGAGAAGTTTGCTATTTATTCTTTATTCCGGAATCGCCATGAAGCACAGTGACTGGTTGCGCCTAACCAAAGAAGGTGAACGTCTTTGTTCAGTTCTCAGACAGCAGGGGTATCAATGTCAAAAACAACCTCGCCGTCTGGCTTGGAACGTCACTAAAGCAGAAGATTCTCATACATTGACCTATTTACCCGCGCCGATAACCAGTTGGACAGTTCTACCCAATCAGGAAACTCTCGCCCGAAAACAACTGATGTTATTGGTGCGTAATGCGCTCAAACAGGAACGGTTAGAGACACTGACTTGTCAGTCGGACATTCAAAAACCGTTAGACTTAACCCGTCCTTGGGTGATTATCCGCTTATTGAATGATGCTCGTCGCTATACGGTAGCCCGATTTTACAACCGTCAAGACGCTGAAGATCACAAACGTGTACTCCGTCGCTTTATGCGTGGGGCTGAATTTGAGGTGATTTTTGACCCTTACGAGGAGTGATTGTACGGAGTGTCTCCTACTCCCAGACGTGCTATGGCACGTCTGGAACATACTCTAAAAAAATGAACAGAGGCAACTACAAACTTAAGTCCACCTTGCATTAAAGACAATTCCTCAAGTGAAAAATTTACGAATCTTTTCGGAACTCCTGGTTACTGAAAACAAGATACCAAACCCTAAAGCAAGAACTGAAGCCAGAAGGCTTGACGGTTCGGGAACTGGAGTAGAGGGCGAAGAAACTGGGCTAGGCAAACTGAATTCATAACCACCCATAAATGGACCATCTACTTCATAAAAAGGATCGAGTCGGTTAACGAGGGCAAATGCTGTTATTGTGGAACCAAACGTGTAGAATTGAAAGGCGAAATCTTCTGGTGTATGGGGTGCTACTACTATATCGGTTCCCACTAAATAACTCAATCCAAAGGGGCGTGGAGCATTCTTGAATCCTCGTAACCCCACGGCTATACAAGGATTACCTCTGGAATCGTCTAACTCTGTATAAGTTTTTGGATTACCAAATTTGTCAATAAAATTGAATTTTAACGATAATAATCCTCTTTGAGGGGATAAGCAATCAAACGGCAGGGAAGCACCAGGATCATTGATCAGAAATGACTCATCATAGATTACTTCACCATCATATACCCCATAATCATACTGGTTGATGCTCAACTGAAATTCAGTTTTGACAATAGCAGATAGAGCTGGAGCGGCATTAATTACTGAGAGTCCACAAGTTAGGCTAGTACTTACCCATGCTATTTTAGTAATCAGGTTGTTCATTGCTCAACATCCAATATCAATGGAAATATTGTAGAATTATATTGTTTTTATTACCAGGGTTTCGGGGAAATAATTCAAAAAAATTATTGATTATAAACAAAGAGAGACAATTACAGCAGATTGCAGGTAAATGAAGTTCACCTACATAGGCTTCAAGGAAAAAGTTTCCAAGGGATAAAGGGGTTCAAAAAGCGGATTTGGGCAGCAGACCCTAAATAAGTCTCTTCATCAAATCTTCATCAAGTTGTGGGAACTCTTCATGAAAGCTTTATAAATATTCCTTAAAGCAAATATTTGTTTAGCTTAATAAAAACTTCAAAAACGGTAGGATCAATCTTTATACCAACTTTACCTAAATAGTCCGGAATAAAAATATGATTAAGAAAAGACTCAATCGGTTAATTATTTCCACAGTCCACGCAGCTAAACCCTGAAGAAATGAACAAGAATTTAAAGAAAATTGCCGTTGCCAGTGCCAGTACAGTTTTAGGAGCTACCGTAGCCCTCAGTCTCTCTATTCCCGCTCAGGCTGGCAGTTTGAAAGGTCCAGCCCAAAACTTTAACGTCTTCGTCTTTGAAGATCTCAACGTTAACTCTGATGCTCACGGTAGAGTCGCCGTTGGTGGAAATGCCACACTGAATAATTTTGGGACGGCGACCAAGTTACCTGCTGAGGGTGCGGGTGACACTCTAGTCGTTGGCGGCAACTTAAACTATAACGGAGGTCAGGTATTCGTCGGTGATGTTGTTGTAGCAGGTGAAGCAACTCTGACTAATGTGGGACCGGAAAACTTGACGGTAAGACAAGGAAATCCCATTGACTTTGATGCGGCTGAACAATTATACAAGAATTATTCGGCTCAATTGGGGAATCTAACTGATGATAGTTCAACACTGAAAATATTAGAGTTTACTACGTCCAGTCTTGCCTCGGCAATTGCTAATGGTCTCAACATTACGTTAGAGGAAAATTCTACAGTTTTGGTTAATGTAACCGGTGAAGAATTTAATATTGATCGTGGTGAAATTCGTCTAAATGGCAGTCCAAATGGCGATTTCGCCAACCGGGTTCTATTCAACTTTGTTGAGGCAACGCAGCTAAACTCCACAGGTTTTGCTTGGCAAGGCAGCGTGTTAGCTCCGTTAGCTGATTACAATGAGTTCTCAAATGGTCATATTAATGGACAATTGATTGCCAAGTCAGTGACAGGAACAAGTGGAGAATTCCACATCATTGCTCCGAATACTGGAGGAAGTGTTCAATTTGACGGAAACTTGCCTGAACCAGAATCGGTTCCCGAACCGCTAACGATTCTGGGTTCCGGTATGGCGTTGGGATTCGGTGCTTTTTTTAAACGCCAACAGTCTAAAAAACAGAAGAATGCTAACTAATAATCTGAATTCTTGATTGATGGTTCTTGTTATCAGGGCGTGTCAGGGTAGGTTACTCAAGAAGAGATCCCCCCTAGCCCCCCTTAAAAAGGGGGGAACCATCAAATACAGCGTTTTTGGTCGTTCGTGATGTACACAGATCCCCGACGTCTTGAAGAAGTCGGGGATGTTAATTCGTGTAATCAAAGTCCCCCTTTTGAAGGCAGGGCTAATTCATTGTGATGAGAGAAAATTAGGACGACC
>NZ_JBKHHI010000194.1:0-11914 GCF_046539235.1 Coleofasciculus sp. | reverse complement strand
ATGACCAATGACAAAGGACTACTCTTGTCAAGTTATGTTACATTTCTCATAGAGCAATTTCAAATCGGGTCAGTGTTCCCGATACAAAGATTCCGCCCCAGCGGTATTCAACACGCTAGCCCCTGAGCTATCTCATTTCCTGATAGACTTAACCCTATCCAGGATTAGCTCACACGCTTTCCAGCAATATCCTTCTAAAAATTCTGGCTTCATGTTTTCTAAGCAGGTAACTGAATCAAAAGCTTTTAACTGGTTTCAGGAGCGTCTAGAAATTCAGGCATTAGCTGAAGACGTAACATCAAAGTACGTTCCTCCCCACGTTAATATCTTCTACTGTCTCGGTGGCATTACTCTGGTTTGCTTTATTATCCAGTTCGCTACTGGATTTGCCATGACCTTCTACTACAGACCAACGGTCACTGATGCATTTGCGTCTGTACAGTACATCATGACGGATGTCAACTTCGGTTGGCTGATCCGTTCCGTCCACCGCTGGTCTGCCAGTATGATGGTGCTAATGATGATTTTGCACGTCTTCCGGGTTTATCTGACGGGCGGATTCAAAAAGCCACGGGAATTGACCTGGGTAACAGGCGTAATTTTGGCAGTCATTACTGTTTCCTTTGGCGTGACCGGGTACTCTCTACCTTGGGATCAAGTGGGCTACTGGGCGGTCAAGATCGTCTCCGGTGTTCCTGACGCGATTCCTGTAGTGGGTGCCTCCATCGTTGAACTCATTCGTGGCGGTCAAAGTGTGGGTCAAGCTACCTTGACTCGCTTCTACAGCCTACACACCTTTGTTCTTCCTTGGCTCATTGCCGTCTTCATGCTGCTGCACTTTATCATGATTCGCAAGCAGGGTATCTCTGGTCCCCTCTAAACTGCGATTCCTGACAAAGACGTGCTACTCTTTGGTGATTAAGGACATTTAAAATCATGTCAATTCTGAAAAAGCCGGATCTCAGTGATCCCAAATTACGCGAAAAATTGGCTCAAGGCATGGGTCACAACTACTACGGTGAACCGGCTTGGCCCAATGACCTGCTTTACACCTTCCCAATCGTGATTATGGGGACAATCGCGCTATGCGTTGCTCTAGCTGTCCTCGATCCAGCTATGGTTGGCGAACCCTCTGATCCGTTTGCCACTCCCCTAGAAATCCTACCGGAATGGTATCTCTATCCTTCATTCCAAATTTTGCGCGTTGTTCCTAATAAACTCTTAGGGATTGCGTTGACGGGAGCGATTCCACTTGGTCTAATCCTGGTTCCCTTTATCGAAAACGTCAACAAGTTCCAAAACCCCTTCCGCCGCCCAGTGGCAACCACTGTCTTTATGATTGGTACCCTGGTTACGCTGTGGATGGGTATTGGCGCGACGTTCCCCATTGATAAGTCGTTTACTTTGGGTCTGTTCTAAACGTTCAAAGTCTTTGAAATTAACACCTGTCGCTGTCTTAGTTATCTTTCAAGCTAAGGCAATGGCAGGTGTTATAGCAAATCGCTCTGGTGTATTTACAACTCCCTTACCTGAAACTGAGTCCAGATGGGATGTTCGTACAAACAAAGTGTAACTAGACCAGCGCGAAGCGCTATATATTGTGTTTAAAAAACTAGTGCATCGTGGCAGAAATAACTAACCAGTTAATAAGCTCCCTAAAAGCAGCTAAGCTGTCATGCATTTAAATTGGGTATTAGCAGCGAGCAAGATGCAAAGCCTGCGGCATGGCTTCGCTAAACGCACTACAAGGATTTTGCCATTCTTGACATTAAGGTTTAAATGCCGAACAGCTTACCATAGGTTCCTTATAGCCTTCTGCCCTCTGCCTTCGGACTTCTGCCTTCTTGTACTAGCTTTACAATGCTTCGACTACTAGCCGCGAACCCTCTGGGGATTTGTGAACCTTAACCTGGGTTGGTAATTGCTCTGCTAAGGCTCGAATGTGAGTAATCACCCCAATCAGTCGATCTTGCTGCCCCAGCGATCGCAAAATCTGGGTAACGCTTTCTAGGGTGTCTGTATCCAACGTTCCGAATCCTTCATCTAAAAACAGACTGCCCAACTCTACGCCCATTGACAGTTTTTCCGATAGTGCTAGCGCCATTGATAGAGAAGTGGCAAAGGTTTCACCACCAGAAAGCGTTCGCACCCGCCGGATTTCCCCTCCGTTCCAATTATCCTCAACCCAGTATTCTCCATCTTGAATTCTCAAGGCATAGCGAGAATCGGTTAACTCTTTAAGTCGCTCTGTGGCACAAGCAACTAACTCGGCTTGTAGATTCTCTAAGATGTAATCTTGAAATTCATCTGACTTGAGATTGCGTGATAGGGTGTAATAAATCTGTTCCTGTTCGGCAAACTGGGATTGCTCCTCTAAGAGTTTTTTGGCTTGCTTTTGCCTGTCTAGAGCAACCTCCATTTCTGCTGATAGTTGTGCCTGTTTTGCAGATGCCTGTTTAACCTGATCATCGGCAGAACGTTTGGCTTGGCGGTGTTGCTCTACTAATTCCTCGTCGGTTGTCCTTTTTCCAATGGAGCGGCTTATCTCTTGGAGAAGGGTAGATAACTGAACGTTTTGGCGTTCGTAATCCGCGATTGCAGTCTGCCATTTTTCCTGTTGTTCCGGAGTTACTTGAGCATCTTGGAAGCTCTCCTCAGAAAAGTTGACCGATTGTAATGTCTTAATCCATTGAGCCTCACGCTGTTCTCTTTCAGCACGGGTAGAGTCGGCTACCTCTTTGGCTTGTTTGTCTGTCTCGTCAGCTTGAATCGCACGTCTTTGCGCGGCGTGATAAGCCTCCTCAACAGTTTTTTGTTGGCGTTCCAGATCTTTCTTCTCTCGATCTAGGGTTTGGCGTAGAGTTTGGTAAGATTTACCATTCGTCAACTGATCTAGCTTGGCTTGTACTTCCTCAAGGTTACGCTGACGCTGCTCAACCTCTTGGCTAGTAGCTTGTACCTCCTCTAATACTGCGGCATAACTTTTCTGGGCAAACTGTAACCTCTGTTCCCACTTTTCCAGTTCATTCTCTGCCTTGTCTTTTACTGCTAATGCCTCATGATATTGAGTGTTACTATCAATCAGCGTTTGATGTTCCTGCTTGAGGGCGGAAATTTCCCAGTTTTCGGTATCTAAAACAGCACTAATTTTACTGTGACATTGAGTTAATTCAGCCTCATAATTTTCCCACTCCTGACGATCCTCTGACTCTTGGTGCTGTCGTGTTTCTAACTTCGTTTGTGCCTTTGCCAGTGCAGTAAAGGCTTGATGGGATACCTGTTCTGCTGCTGTCGCTGATTCTTGCAATGGGGTAATATCGACTTCAGCCGATTCTGACAGTGGGGGAAGTTGATCAGCTTCGGGGTAAACACCACCACAAACAGAACAGATATCTCCGGGTTGGAGTGAAGCACGCAGGGCAGCAGAATGATTGTGTCGAGTTGCGATCGCATTGGCTGCTTCGGCTTCTTTGAGTGTCGCTTTAGCGGTTTGGAATTTAGCTTCCGCTTGTTGGTGCTGCGAGGTAGCCTTTGCCAATTCGCGTTCTGCTTTTTGCCGCTCTTTTACCACTTTTTCCCATTTATTACGGGTTGATTGGGTGGTTTTATTAATGGCTTCCCATTGCGTTAATAAGAAGATAGCTTGGTTCAATGTCTCTAGGCGATCACCTCCAGGAGAGGATTGTGCCAGTTTTTCGTTAGCTGAAACAAGCTGTTCGCGAGCCGCTTTTTCTTTTTTTTGAGCCGATTGTAATTCTTTCTCCGCTTCCGAACATTTTTGCTCTTTTGACTTGAAAATTTTTGATACCTGTGTCACCTCCTGCTCATACTGTTGACGTTGTTCCTCGTAAGCTTTAGCCGTTGTTAAGTTACGTTCACGAACTTCTAGCTGTTCTCTTATTTCTGCTTGCTGAGTTTGGAAACGCTCGTATTTTTGACGCTGAGATTCTAAATCGGCTTGAGCTTGAGTCAGTTTTTCAACAGCGGCTTTGACATCATTTTCTGCTTTTACAGCTTCAGTTTTAGCCTCTTGTAGTAATCTCCAATCCGCCTGAAGAGTATTAGCCGCTTGAGCTTCATTTAATTTTTGCTGCAACGACGCAATTTTAGGCGCTTGCTCCTCTAGCTTAGCTAAATCCTCTTGCAATTCAGTTTGACGCTTAATTTGCTCATACAATCTTTCCTGATCATCGAGTAATTTTTGGGCAGTGGTAGCTGCTTCAGCTAATTCAGGAATTTCTGCTTCTAAAGCTTTCAGTTGCGCTTGCTTTTCCCGGATCTCAGCTTCTGTTGGCGCTTTAATTTCAGCTAATAATCGTTCTATTGTTTCGCGTTCAGTTTTAAAGCCTTTAACACGATCACTCGCTTCTTTTCGCATCCGCTCGAATATCTCAAATCCAGCTAACTGACGCAGAAGTTCTCGACGCTTGGTGGCGTTTCCTTTGAGAAACTCGTCAAACTGTCCTTGTGGCAGAACAATAACGCGAGTGAAGGTGTCGAAGTCCATACTTAAAATGTCTTCTATCTTCAGATCGCAGCGTTCCCATGTCCCATTTTGCCCTTTATCCAACAGAAGTTTTGTAAGGGGAGTACTGGGACGATACCGCCACGTTCTGGTTACTTTATATTCGGTTTGTTTGACAAAAAACTGAAACTCTACTTTTAACTCACTGGCTCCTTGACTCACCAGTTCACCGATATTGGATTTTCGAGCAACTTTTCCGTACAACGCATAAGTAATGGCATCCAGTAATGATGACTTTCCAGCTCCAGTTGATCCTGTAATTGAAAATAAATCAAGGGTAGAAAAGTCGAGAGTTTGACGAGTACGGAAGCTGGTAAATCCTTCTAGTGTAAGTTTAATGGGTCGCATCGCTTAATTCCTGATATAACGTTTCAAATTCTTTTAAAACCGAATCATCGGGAGTTGTTCCTTGGCGATCGCGCCAGTAGTTACGGAACTCTTCAACGGCGTCAAAGTGATTGGCATCTCGGTATTGTTGCCGCTTTTTAGTTTTAACTTCTGGATATTTCGGTTCTATAATCAAAGCTTGAGGGCAGACTTTTCGCACTTTGTCTGCTAAACCAATTTTTTGGGTATTGAGTTCGACAATTACTTTCAAAAAGCCGGGATGTTCTCGATTGGCTGCCAAGGTTTCATCTAAATCAGATTCATGACATCGGATAACCTTTAACGGTTTTTGGCAGGAAATTGCCTTAAACTCAACTTGAGCGGGTCTTCCGGGTTCAACGGTCACTAAATTAAATCCCTTTTCTTCTCCAGCTTCCCCAAAATCTACTTGAATCAACGAACCAGAATAATAGGTAGGAGCCGCGTTGGAAATCTGTTGCGGTTTGTGAATATGTCCTAAGGCAATATATTGAGCTTCTGATGGTAGAGTTTGCCCAGCCAGACTGTAGGTATCTCTTGTGTAATAGTCTACTTCCGAATACGCCCTGATCGCACCATCAATAGTCAGGTGTGCCATCACGATATTGACGCTATCCTCTCTAAATTTGCTAGTGAATTTTTTAAGGAGGTACTTAATTCTATCTTTATAATGTTGGCGTTGTTTTAAATCATCTTTGTCCCACAAATCCTCAGATTTCAACAACCTGCGTTCTGAAGCAAAAGGCATGGCGGCTACAGACAATTTACCGCTAGATGTATCGAGCTGAATAACTCCCCCTTGATTAGCTTTTCGGGGTCTACCTAAGGCATGAACACCCACATGAGAAAGCAATCTGGATACGCCATCAATGCGAAAAGCTGAGTCATGATTTCCAGCAATAACAACCGCTGGAATTTTAGCATCTCGTAGTTGGCAAAAGAAGTTATAAGCAACCTTTTCTGCATCAGCCGTGGGACTAGGTACGTCGAAGATATCACCAGCGACTAAGACAGCATCAATGTCTAGAGTTTTGGCTGACTCTAGTAATTCATTGAGCGCTGCCTCAATTTCTGGGGTGCGATCAACACCTTTAAGTCGTCGTCCTAAATGCCAGTCAGAGGTATGAATTAGACGCATAATTTTTCCTCCTAAAAACGGTCAAGATCATCTTCAAGTTGGGCAATTTCTGCTTCAGTCAAACTCGCTTCACTTTCACGAGTAGCATAGGCGGGGAAAGGAAAATTAATCAGTAATGGTGCGGGAACTTCCGGTTGATGGACAAACATACTGCCTGATTTCAGTAGGAGCGATCGCTTTCGACAAGCTCCGGTGAGAAAGTTATATTCTGAGCGTTCAGATTCAGCCGAATCGAGTCTACCAACAACCCGAATCGCGGCTTGTCCGACGACACGCCGTTCGACTTCTGAGGCGGTTTGTTGGGCACCAATCAGGATAATTCCTAGAGACCGTCCGCGTTCGGCAATTTCTACTAATAGGTTTTTAATCGGACTACGACCTTCGCGGGGTGCATATTTGTTTAATTCATCTAATACAATAAACACAACAGGGTTTTGTCCGCGTTTTTCTTTCTCAGAGAACAGCTTTTGCAACAGCACACCAACGACAAATTTTTGGGCTTTTCCACCCAGTTTGTTGATATCCACAATTGTAAGTTGATGGGCATCTGAGAGGGGGTCAAGGTGGTATTTGCTCAGTTGCTCTCTTGGCAAGTCTCCCCGAATCAAATGACCCATTTCGTTGTGAATTCCCCACAGGCGGCGAATTAATGCCTCAGCCGTAGCCGCAGCATTACGCCCCAACCAGCTATGATCAGGATTTTCTACCAGTTTGTCTTCTAGAAACTCCAGTAAATCTCTGAAGGTTTCAATCTCTTGTTTATCGAGAGCGCCAAAAGGTTCAACGTCCAAACGTACACCCAATTGACGGTTCGCTTTTTTATCGGCTCGGTCATTATCTTCGGCTAACCGTGCCAGTTTTTCCTGAACACCCGCCACTAAAAAGCCCAAATTACCGCGTTCTAAGTCTTCTCCAGCAAAGAGAAAACTAAACAATCGATCGCGACACAGTTCTCGGATACTCCACAGGTATACTGAGATATTATCGGAACGCTGGTCTAAATGGGGATCGACATCGTGAGAACCTTTCCTGGGAGCGGCACAGAAGCGGACATCGTTGAACGGCTCGACGGGGACTCCCAATGTCTGATAGTTGGCGTAATCTTCAGCTCGGAGTTTGCGATTAGACTTATCCAGGAAAAATAAATCCTCACCCTTAACATTGAAAATCAGGGCTTTCGTATTGGCTCGTTGAGCGCCAAGCGCCGCCGAGTTAAAAATGGAGTGCAGCAAAAACAACGCATAAGATGTTTTGGTTGCGACGCCTGATACTCCAGAAATATTAATGTGAGCGCCCTTCTCGCCATTGATAAATTCAAAGTTCAAGTAAGCCGGAAAACTGTTACGCATCATGCCTGCTGGAATGCGTTTTTCCATGCCATCAAAGTGTAAGGCACCCTTCAAATTTTCATCCACAGCTAGCTCGACAGGATCTCCAGGCTGAGGTGGTAAGTAGTCCTCCGGTTCAATCCGGGTTACTTGGACATGAGCCGCGTAGGATATGTTGGCTGGTAAACTGCCACTTTTGACCAAGAATGTGTCAGTATCAAATTGCGCTCCTTCATACATGGTGCGGACGTAATCCACCACACCATAAAAGCGAACCACTCCTGCACCATCAGGACGAGACGTTTGCACTTCCACCACATCATCTAATCGCAAAACATGACCCGGTGAAACGGCAACCCAAAACTCCAAAGGAGTGGCTTCCAGGGTGCCGAGAACAAAACCAATAGTTGTCGTCATGACATTACTCCTAAAGAGGCAAAGAAACCTCGGAGACGCCGTTCAATCACGGCTCTATCACCCATCCGTCGTCCCAACTCTCGCTCCAAGGCACCAACGGGAGTCAGATTTTGTGGGGCGCGGGGATCGCGGCAAGGATGGGAGGCATACTGGGGAATTAGAGAGGTACTTTGGTCGGCGATTTCTACTGCCTGGTCGAAGGGAACCGATTCGCTATACAACTCTAAGCGGACAAGTCCTTGTAGCTCATGATAACCCAAGCGCTTCAGGCAGATATCGGAGCTGCCAGAGCGTAGGTACCAACTCCAGCGTCGTCTTAAGTCACTTTTGTCTCGAATCGCGAAAATTGGAGTTCTCTCTCCGGGTGCCAACGTCCAAAGGAGAGCCGCACAGTCTCCGGATAGGTAGGTTTTACGCATCGTTTTGACGTAACCTAGTGTGGTATCCGGTTGACCATACCAGCGCAAATGCCCATCCCGAATAATTAAGGTTTCCGGTTGCTTTGCCAACAATTCCGCCGCCAGTCGATCCTCGGCTTTGAGCATGACATTCTGGATCAGAGACTTGCGAACTTGAGGCGTATTTTCATCACTAGGCGGAATGGGTTCGTAGACTAATTCAGCTTGGCTACCCAGAGGGCAAGGAATGCAAGTCAGTTCAGCTTGTTGGTTGCCACCAAAACCAACAATCCTGCGAATTGTCAAGTTTGAATAGGTGGCTGTACCTGTGGCTCGATACAAGTCTACAGCACCAACTGCGATCGTGCCAAAGGCTCCGTAATAAATGCTGTCTCTCTCTCCACCCACAACAGCCGCATCGATACGGCGACGCCCATCAATAAAGATGAGCCGATTGGGGAGTGCAGGCGGTTGTCGAGGTTTAAATGCTGTCCAGTCTTTTGTTTCGACGGTGGGATCAACTTCGCTTTCCGAGATAGAAAGTTCTTGATTCAGCTCAATCGGGGGTTCGTAGTCAGTCCCCCAAGGTTCAAGACGAAAGTTATTATCTCGCCAGAAATTAGTTGTATTAGTTGTAACAGTAGTTGTAACAGTAATTTTTGCCTCCTTTGAGAGAAAGTTAGAAGGTTTATTTTTTTAACATACGGTATAGTCATCGGTTGTACATCCGTGAAAACACGGATTAACGTAATTGAACCAGAATCCTATTCCTGGTTCAGCTAGTTGTTCGATCAGCTTGATTTGAGGAAAACCCAGCTTCTTAGCTTAATAAGATTGGTTTCCGTTGTCAACCCAACCGACAAGCATTACACCGTGGTGCTTTAGCTAGATTTATCAGATTTTCTTATCATTTTCACTTCGGAAGCGCCAGTGATATGGGAGAGAACAAGCTAAAGTGTGGCATGATTCTAAGTGTAGAGTTTCTTGTGGGGGTGCGCCATCGAGAAAGTGTCAAACCGCATATCGCGGTTTCCAAGCCGATGGGGCACAACCAACTGTAGGGTCGCAAGGCTTGCGCCCTTGGCAATATATCTCACTTGGAACTTGCTCTTCCTTTCCTGAACCGTCGTTGAGACAGATAGGACACTCCGGTTTCTTCAGTTGAACTTGTCAGTAGGGGACACAGACACAATTGACAACTCTAAAGAATACCCCAACTCATGATGTATTTGTTTTTCTAGAAATTTTTGCCATTGAAGGCGGTATTCAATCCTACGTCAAAAATATATTACAAGCGTATATATCCATTCAGGCTCAATCTGAAGCGGAGATAGAGGCTGAGGTATTTTTACTCCGGGATAGCCCAGATTGCGACAATCCATTTGATGTTCCCTGTCTACAATTCCATTACCTGAAAACCAAACCCCCCATGCTAGGGCGTCTCAGGCTAGCCGCAGTGCTGGGGCTTTGTTTATGGCAAAAACGCCCCAAGCATGTCTTCTGTGGTCATATTAACTTAGCCCCTCTGATTCAGTTTCTTTGTCAGCCATTGGGTATTCCTTACACAGTTTTGACTTATGGTAAGGAAGTTTGGCAGGAATTACCCAATTCCCAACGTCAGGCGCTGACTGGTGCGGCTCAAATCTGGACAATTAGTCGCTATAGTCGCGATCGCGCTTGTGCGGCGAATGACTTAAATCCCGATCAGATAAAGATTTTACCTTGTATGGTGGATGGTGATGCATTTACGCCTGGTGAAAAGTCTCCAGCGTTAATTCAGCGATATGATTTGGCAGGGGCTAAAGTACTAATGACTGTAGCACGTCTGTGGTCAGGGGATATTTATAAGGGAGTGGATGTGACGATTCGCGCCCTCCCCAAAATCGCGGCGGTTTTCCCAGAGGTGAAATATTTAGTTATTGGGCGCGGTGATGATCAGCCTAGATTAGCACAATTGACTCAAGAACTTGGTGTTCGCGATCGCGTGGTTTTTGCTGGGTTTGTTCCCACCAGTGACTTAGTTGAACATTACCGCATAGCGGATGCTTATATCATGCCCTCTCAAGAAGGCTTTGGTATTGTTTATCTAGAAGCCATGGCATGTGGTAAACCTGTGTCAGCTGGGGACGCCGATGGATCGGCTGATCCCTTACAAGATGGACGTTTAGGCTGGCGAGTACCGCACCGTGATCCAGACGCCGTAGCAGCAGCCTGTATTGAAATCCTCAAAGGCGAGGATCAGCGCTGTGATGGGGAGTGGTTGCGAGAACAATGTCTGGCTCAATTTAGCCGAGATGCTTTTCAGGAACAGTTTAAACAACTCTTATATAATTTACCTTGATAAACCCTAAAAAGGCAGTAGGGAAGCCCGTTTCTTGAATGAAAGACAAGCTACCCCACCGCCGTCTTATAGTATGGGTCATGAAAGATAAGCTGTTCGGCATTTAAACCATAATGTCAAGAATTGCGAGATCCTTGTAGTGCGTTTAGCGAAGCCATGCCGCAGGCTTTGCATCTTGCTCGCTACTAATACCCTGAATCAAGGTTTAGAAGGGAAAAGTTGCACTAAACCCGAACAACCCACTGCCTAATTAAGAAAAATTACTTACTGTCTTGAGATCCTTAAATTCCCCCGTGAAATCAGAAGCCTACACTGAACTCGGAGAGTCAGTGTAGGTAGTTCACAACTGTTCTAGTTCTTCCTTAAACAAAACATCAAGGAAAATTGCAGAACCTGTAAGGTAGGCAATCAAAATCAAGAATGTCAGCATAACCATCACCTCCACTATTTCATACGTCCACTTGGCTAGAGGTTATGCACATTAGTTGCAATTCTTTACAATCTTGGTCAACGCCCGGTTGAGCGATCGCCAGTCTGTGTGCCAATCGCCACCACCCTGCGCTGAACCTGGGACTGTTTCGCACCTGAACCCGAATACCCCTAGTCGCGGACTACCGCTCTATTTACATTTTTTCACTTTTGCGATCGCATGGGCAATAGAAATACCCGAAAAAAACCCTTCATTTTACCGTAAATCGGCGAAAATAGGAAATGCAAATGAATTATTCATAATTCATAACCATCCCTCATCGCCTTTTGATAAGCTTTAACCTGCCAGTCAATCCCCGTAATCGCTGTTCCCACTACCACAGCATCAGCGCCTAACTGGAGGGCTTGTTGTGCCATTTTGGGCGAAGCAATCCCCCCTTCACAGATGGTTGGCACGTCTAACTGTTTAACGATTTGGGACAAAAGTTCAAATCCTGGGGGTTGAAGATGTTGGGTTGAGGCGGTGTAACCATACAGGGTTGTTCCGACAAAATCAGCCCCAGCTTTCACGGCGGCGGTTGCGCTTTCAATCGTATCGATATCTGCCATAACGGGTTTCCCTAGTTCCTCGTGAATTCGGGGAATTAATTCAGAGAGGGTTTCCCCGCCAGGGCGTTGTCGTAACGTAGCATCAAGGGCAATAATATCAGCCCCGACTGACGCGATCGCATGGGCATGATGGAATTGAGGGGTAATATAAACCTCAGAACCCGGTATCTGCTGTTTCCATAATCCAATAATCTGCGTTTTCGGACATTGCTGCCGCACCGCTTGAATATGGGCAGGGGTATCAATTCGCACCCCAACCGCGCCCTGATTCACAGAGGCTTGCGCCATCGCCGCAATCACCAATGGATCATGGAGTGGCGAGTCAATGGGGGCTTGACAAGACACGATTAAACCGTGACGTAA
>NZ_JBKHHI010000193.1:0-11959 GCF_046539235.1 Coleofasciculus sp. | reverse complement strand
CCAATCTTAACGCGGTCGCTGAATAATCGTTTCCAGAATTCGCCGCTTGGCTTTGGGGTCAATACCAATTAACCGCACATATTCATTATTATGTTCAGCAAGGCGTTCGGCTAGGGTCAGGATCACGTCTGATGCTTCATCTCCTTGAAATGTGCCATCACTTTTCCAAGCATTCGTGCGAAAACGCCGCTCATTGGCATACTCTAAACTGAGACGGTATCCTTGGGCTAAGAGTTCGCGAATCTGCTGTTGGATATCTAAATCTAAGGACGTGGTGGGTTCTAACGGCTGATGTGTCTTAAGGTTAACTCTATTCTCAGTAGTGGCTTGACTGGCTGATCCTTGATTAAGGGTGCGGGGTTCTTTGGCTAAACCGTTTCCCTGTCTGTCTGTCTGGGGGGTATATTGACCTGTGATTTGTCGTGCTGGCGGTAACTCAATCCCAGGACTTTCGCGCAGTGCCTTATTATATTCTCGAACTAATCCCGTCTGTTCAACTTGTCTTTGTTCGCCAATCATCACCTGACCGAATTCGATTAAGTGAGATATATCAAAATTCGGCTTTTCAAATTCCGGCGGCGCTTCGGTACTGCGAACGACGCGAAAGGAAACTTGATCAAGTCCGACATCATGGATAAAGTGGAGAATCTGTTGATCATAAATCCGCGATCGCAAGGCGCTGAAAAAGTCAATGGCTTGATTGGGGAAATGATCCACCAGTTGTTCGATGTCTCGTCGGGATAGTTCATCTGCGGCAAAAATGCCCCCAACAATGCCAATGCGTTCCTCTCGACTGGGTTCCCAGTAATATTTTTCCATACGACCTTCTCGAATTAACGGCGCATAGAGGGTGGAGAAGTCATTCCCGGTGACGATAATCGGGACGCGATGCAGGGGATTGGCGTCATAACTCCCAGGGAGTTGCACATCGGTGGGATGATCGGCAATATTCATTAATGTGGCGCTGACGAGTTGAGTATTGACTGTGTATTGAGTGGTGCTGTCAAAACGTCCAACCCCTGCATCCAAGTCATTAATCATTAAGGCGCACATTTTTCCCTGCACCTTAATCATTTCAGCGGCTTCTCGATAACGCAAGCGAATCAGACGCGCCGGATCACCTGCATCCGGACTTTCCAGTTCACCGCCAGAGATATGGATGACACCAATCCCCATTTGTTCAAAGACTAACTCGCATTGGAAGGATTTGCCTTCTCCTTTGCGTCCATGAATGCCCAGAATCAGAGGAACCCGGACACCCTCTAATTCTAGATAGTTTTTGGTAATGTGAACCGCCAGTTTATCCCGGAAGCTGGGCGCGATATAGTAGGTCATAAGTGAACAGTTCCCAACAAAAGGTTTCTTAACCTTAATGAATTAGAGGTAAATCGCGCAAGAAATAGAAGCGATCGCGGTTTGAGTCATTCTCCTTACTCCGCCCTAAGTAGCCTGTTAACGGTGAGGATAGTTCAATGAGAATATCATGCAGTTCATTTGGCATTAAGGGTTTAGGCGGACTCGAACCGATATACGCGCCATAAATTTGACCAACTTCCACTTCGCCTAACCCGGCATTTTCTTGTAAGGATTTAACGGATTTGACGATGTGCGATCGCACGGCGATGTCTTGACGCACTTGTGCCAGGTATTGCTCAATTTTATCATCGGCTAACCCATAAGCATCTTGCCAACAGGCTTTAAGTTTCAGTAAGTCAATCGCACCCTTATACTGGGCTTGCAATTCCACGAGATGTTGGAGAGTTTCTGGACGAATCACGCTAATCTGATTATTTAAAGTTGTTCGTAAAGCATCTGGGGTTAATTCCCCGGCGGCGACAATGAGTTTTATACAAGGATCGTAGTCTTGTTGCAGGTGATTTTTACCAAGTTGAATTAATTGTCCTGGAGTTCTGCTGGGTACTTTTTCACTTTTGGTGGCTTTGCATTCGCCAACGATGGGATAAGGTGCATCCGCATAAAAATCAATCCCGCCAGCACCGCCAGTGGCTTCTGGATTTAGGCTGGCTCTTGGGTCATTTCTAGAGTTAGTAAATCCTAGTTTCAGTAAGCTTTTTCGCACCAGTTTTTCAAAGTGATGACCATCGCTAGAGTTACCGACTTTGGCGATTGTTTTTATCCAGATAAAATCAGAGTCAAATCTCCCGATTGATTGACTACTCCATCCCAAGAATTGTTTGATATCTTGGTCGAGTTCTTTAGCCGCTAGATTACTGTCTGATAATGACGCGATCTGCTGTAAGCAGCAGCGCTTCGCTATCGCACTCTGTAATTCCTCTAATTCTGGATGCTGAGGCGGCTGTCGTTTTTCCATCTGGCGACAGCGCTGTTCAAAGAAGGTTTGACTCAACACAGGTGTGTCTTGAGTCACCGTTAAAGGTTGGGGAAGTGGAATAAATCGGGGACTCGGATGAACAGGAATTTCCATCGGTTGCGGGAGTCGATAAACCCGCAGGTAGGCTAAAAAAATATGACCTCGTTTGACACGAGTTTGCTCTAATCCGGCTGTTGTCCATACAGTTAACTGGGATAAAAAATCCAGGGATTCGGAATCATCCAAGACTTGACAACGTTCGCATTTTGCCCAGGCTTTAATTTGAACTGTCTCAGAACCGAGTTCAGCCAGACTTTTTTGGGCGGAGGGGATAAAATTAGAGCGATAATACTGTTCGATAGGCAGAGCGTTACTGGATGTATCTGAGGGATAGAGAGCAAATTGTCGTCCCGGATTGAGGAATATTCGCGGAATAGCGGCGATCATTCGCCCTTCGATTAAGGCTTCGATATCGGGGGTGGGTAGACAAAATGCAGTTTGAAGTAAAACCTGCTGGTTCATTTTTATAGAGTTATACGTTATAGTTCGATGTTATCTTCTACATCAGCAACAGTCTGAGGAACTCTCATTGGCAAATCATCATCAGTTAGATTATCAGGTTCTTGACCCGACGGATCACTTAAAATTTCTCGAATGAGTGGGTTATCAATGGCTAACCGCTTCTCCTTGATAAAATCAAATATTTGCTCCTCGCTGATTTCGTAACTTTCCCGATTGTCATGGACGAATAGAATAGCCAGAAGTGGAGTTATATCTTGGCTCTGTAAACGCACCCATTCTCCGCCTTTCTCTTGCAAAAGCTTCCTGACATTATTTTGAGCTAATCTCGCTCCAGAGTTAATTTTCTTAGAACGAACTAAGCAACCGCGAGTTAAGTCAAATTTTTTATAGTTAATTAACCGCTTTAATGCCGCTCCCTGATACTTTCCTCCAGATTGCTCAAGAACAGCCACTCCAATTTTAACCTCTTGCTCATTTTCGGTTCCAACAATTTTAAAGTGAATGTATCCTTTGTCTACACTCCAGCATTGGATTTCTTCTACTCTATCAATAGTCACTCCCTCTATTGTTTGCTGGCAGAGAGTTAAAAAAGCTAATTTTAAAGCCTCAGCAATTTCATTGTTGTTTTCTTCTGACAAAATATCTATATTTCTTTGAATATCATCTAATTGGGTTTGATAACAAAGTTCAACAATACTTTTCCGTCCATTTTTTGAAAGCTTAAAGTTTTCTGCACACCACCGAATCACTGCCCTTACCGTAGGTTTTTGCTTACCAAGCTCCCTTAATTTGTTTTGATCAAATGGATAAATCGGATTAGGTGGTATTTGTTGATTTTCACCATAGAATTCTTTGAGCCAATGGGAAACAAGTTCAATTACCTGATCTGAGTTTAAATAGTCCAGTTTTAACGGTTGCATATCTGCCCTTTCACTAGCCAAACGAGCCATTACCGCCTCAGCTTGAGGTAAACTTCTAACTTGATAACTCCAGGTGTCAGCATACATGGCTAGCAAAAAAGCACCCCGTTTGAGAGTGTTATACAAGTCCTTGACCAAACTCGCAACAAGTTGGGCGACGGTAAAACCATTATCATCAACTGCTACAATATCTAACTCATCAAAGCAAATCACGGGTACTCGATAATCACTGGTGATGTCGAGAATTTGGCGAGCATTATTTAAGGCGTCTGTTTCTCTGTCTTCTCCTTTAGGATTAGGTAGCCCCATTGTCTCAGCTTGTAACTGACTTAACTCGCCACCAGAAAGCCAATGAATGGCATATCGAGCATGAGCAGAAGAAAGCGTCCACAAAATTGCTGTTACAATATAAGGATTATCAATATCGGGTTTAACCTGAAGAACCAGATTGGTGAGCATATCACCTAATTTGTTTGAATATTTGCTCAACCACTTGGGAAAAATTGCCACATATTGCTGAGGAGTATAATTCCAGTTTCTGGCTTCATTAATCAAAGCAGTCGCCAATTCTTGCCACTGCATGACTCCTTGACTACCAAATGCTTTAAGACTGGTGGCTACATTTTGGTTAAATAGAGTCTTTATCTTATTTAAATTGTCATATTTATTCATGTATATAAACAACGCATCACTATTAGCTTGGTAGTGATGGCGAATCCGACTGATAATATGGCTTTTGCCTAGCCCTTTTTCAGCCGTAATCGTAATTCCTACGGTTTGACGTTCCCCGCTACGCACTTTAGCCACCGCATCAAATACAGCATCAGATGCATGAGCGTTTATTGAGGGAACATCAGGAAAGCTTTTTCCCCAGATCTGTAGTGGTGTAACCACAGTATGTCCAGCAAAGGGGTTTTTATTTCTGATTAATTCTTCAATGGAAGACACGGATCTAATCCTTGTAGTGTGATGTGAAGTAAATAAGTAGTACACCCAATACGATACAGAAAGACTGTATAATTTATGATGTTAAGCGTCGGGCATAACAGCGCAATCCATCCAGTTGTGTCGTAATCGAATCTTCAATTTTGTCCGGTGCGCTATCTTCTACGCTGCCACCTTGAAGCTGTAAGATATCGTTAGCCTGCATTTCCAGCATCCAGTCGTTGAACTGGGAACGAGAGACGCGATCGCCAATTGTCCGCCGTATCCGATATATCGGTACTAAGTCATCTAAGTTATAGTCGCGGTTAAGCTGATCGTAGACATCCAGCGCCACTTGCTTAAACTGGTCATAAGACGCGATCGCCTTTGGCGCTGAGCTTTGCTCAATCGCACTCTCCCCAGTCTTCCCGGCTGCAACCGCACCATCACCAACAGTACCCGCCGACATAGCTTGTTCTCGAATCCATTTGAGTAACGCATTCGCCGTTTTCGCGCCAATCTGACTCTCAAACTCAAACGCCTCACTCTTTAGCCCCGCTTCCAGCATCTGCAATCCCTTGGGCTTTACCAGAGACACCTTATACCGAGAAACCGCGATCGCACCGTCATTTTCTAGCTGCTGATAACTATCCTGATAATCGGCGGCTGTCTCTTTCTTGCGTTTCAGTCGTTTAGTCAGATCACCCCTCTTAACATCTGAACCTCCCAGATCCCACAAGTAAAGCAGTAAGCGGACTTGCTTCGCCTTCGCCTCAGCATCATTCGACATCGTTGTTACCATATCCGTCATGGAAATTTCTGAGTCTAAAGAATGAACTTTTGTAAAAATACTCCCTGCTATACTAACCCTATCCTCTAGCCACTTGCCAGTTCAGTCGCGATCGGTATAAAGCTAGTACAGCGTCAGTAGGAGCAGTTTAGAGAACAATCAATGCATTCCATTGATAACCCCCCAGTAAAACCCACCCTCACGCCACAAATTATGTGTTCTGCACATAGTCTCTAAGTATTTTCACTTAATCCAAAGACTCAACTGTTCAATTTGATCCTGTTTTCGACTGGTGCAGGATGATCACCTGCTCATCAATCGTTGCCCATAATCGTAACCTAACTTAATATTTATCGGATAAATGTTAACTTCTATATCATTCCCTTGTCTTTTAACTTGAGAGTGGTAAAGTAAAAGTATGAAGCAAATAAAGCTTCAGCGGACAGATAAAAAAAGCAACGTTTAGATTCAAAGAAAGAGGTAAAAACGCTGGCTAAACCAATCAATCTGTCTTCTCTAAAAACAACAGCAGCAAACCATTTAGACGCTGATATTTCCTAAGCTAAGTAATAGGGAGCAAGGCAACTGAAACTTGAATTCAGTGCAACTCCAGATAGAATTACCAAAAGAAGGAAATCACTCAGCAAGTCAATCGGACGTGCTGCTGTTGTTTTAGCATTTCCAGCCAAATTAATAGGAGAGGGCGACCTGATCGTTTGTCGGGGCTACTGTACTTTATTACAGCGCAAAGCGCTGTATCTTCTACACAGATTGCAGTTCAACCGTCAAGTAAGCGTAAGTTTTGCATTTTGTCAATATAAATATACCTGGTAGGGGCGACCCGCTTGCATTAATTAACAATTGTAGTCCCCTCAATTTGATCGGGTCGCCCTCTCCTCTCAGGTCGGATGTCAGCAAGTGTTTCAGGAAGGGAAAAACCGCGATCGCAAGGATGCTCCCCTCTCATCCTAAATGGAGTTCAAGGATATCCGCATCGGGAAAGCATTAATCAAACTTCACATTTTCCTCCATAAAAGTAAACTTACGTATCATTCCCTTGTCATTTAACTTGAGAGTGCTAAAGTAGAACTATGAAGCAAATAAAGCTTCATCAGACAGATACAAAAGCAACGTTTAGATTCAAAAGAAGAGGTAAAAACGCTGGCTAAATCAATCAATCTGTCTCATCTAAAAACAACAGCAGCAAATCTTTTGAACGCTGATATTTCCTAAGCTAGTCAATGGGGAGCAAGGCAACTGAAACTTGAATTCAGTGCAACTCCACAAAGAATTATCAAGAGAAGGAAATCACTCGGTTAGTAGAACTGAAATGCTGCTGTTGTTTTAGCATTAATTAGCCAAATTAATAGCAGAGGGCGACCCGACCCAATTAAATGGATTGGAGATTGTTAATTGATGCAAGCGGGTCGCCCCTACAGGTGGTTAATCTTGCATTTCTAAACAGGAACACGATCGCCTTTGGCGCTGAGCTTCGCTCAATCGCAATTCTCGGAACCTCCACCTAGAGCGTCGATCCAGTAATAGCCGTTCGGTTGTAGGGTGCGTTCCTGGAAGCGATTTCTGCTGCTCCATCGATCGCCGATTGGGAACGCACCAAGCTTATGGCTCGATGAATTACTCAGCTATACTTTGAGTAGTGACATCGACTCATCCCTCCATGACTGATTCGCCAACCAATCTTCCCATCCGACGAGACTTGATAGACGACACCCAAGCTCTGGTTAAAGAGCTAAATATGTCTTGGAGTCGGCTGATTAGCCTTGCTCTGAGTGAATTTCTGCGTCGATACCGTGAACGAAAGGAACTGCTAGAACAGGTCAATGTGGCTTACTCCGATGGACTTGACGAAGAGGAAACGCAACTTCTACAAGCAATGCGCTCAACTCATCGTCGTGTCATCGAAGGAGAATGGTAGTTAAACAAGGTGATATCTATTGGGTGGATTTAGGAGATCCGGTTGGCTCGGCTCCTGGCTTTCTCCATCCTCATGTGGTGATCCAAAATGATGCTTTTAACCAAAGCCAAATCAGAACCATTGTGGTTTGCAATTGTTACTGGAGCCTTATGAATTTGATGAGTGGGAAGATTGATTTGCAAGCATTCTGAATTTACTTGATCTTTTAGACAGATTGTAGTTCAACCGTCAAGTAAGCGTAAGTTTTGCATTTTGTCAATATAAATATACCTGGTAGGGGCGACCCGCTTGCATTAATTAACAATTGTAGTCCCCTCAATTTGATCGGGTCGCCCTCTCCTCTCAGGTCGGATGTCAGCAAGTGTTTCAGGAAGGGAAAAACCGCGATCGCAAGGATGCTCCCCTCTCATCCTAAATGGAGTTCAAGGATATCCGCATCGGGAAAGCATTAATCAAACTTCACATTTTCCTCCATAAAAGTAAACTTACGTATCATTCCCTTGTCATTTAACTTGAGAGTGCTAAAGTAGAACTATGAAGCAAATAAAGCTTCATCAGACAGATACAAAAGCAACGTTTAGATTCAAAAGAAGAGGTAAAAACGCTGGCTAAATCAATCAATCTGTCTCATCTAAAAACAACAGCAGCAAATCTTTTGAACGCTGATATTTCCTAAGCTAGTCAATGGGGAGCAAGGCAACTGAAACTTGAATTCAGTGCAACTCCACAAAGAATTATCAAGAGAAGGAAATCACTCGGTTAGTAGAACTGAAAGGCTGCTGTTGTTTTAGCATTAATTAGCCAAATTAATAGGAGAGGGCGACCTGATCGTTTGTCGGGGCGGGTTTTACCGATAACAAACAGAATGGCAGTTAAACCGGGTGATATCTACTGGGTGGATTTAGGAGATCCGGTTGGTGGAAAGATTGATTTGCAAGCATTCTGAATTTACTTTATCTTCTATACAGATTGCAGTTCAACCGTCAATTAAGCGTAAGTTTTGCATTTTGTCAATATAAATATACCTGGTAGGGGCGACCCGCTTGCATTAATTAACAATTGTAGTCCCCTCAATTTGATCGGGTCGCCCTCTCCTCTCAGGTCGGATGTCATTGAATTCAGTGCAACTCCACAAAGAATCATCAAGAGAAGGAAATCACTCGGTTAGTAGAACTGAAAGGCTGCTGTTGTTTTAGCATTAATTAGCCAAATGAATAGGAGAGGGCGACCCGACCCAATTGAATGGATGGGAGTTTTTAATTGATGCAAGCGGGTCGCCCCTACAGATGGTTAATCCTGGATTTGTCACCAGAATGCTCACACTTCGGGGAACCTCCAGCTAGATGAAACCCGCGCAGGCGGGTTTAGTTTGTGTAGCTGCGGTTTCTAACCGCCCCGTTTTATCATATCCGGTTCAACTCCTTAATGGGTTTGAGCCTTCAGTCGGATATTCATCTCCTGACTCACAGCAACTTTACGATTTTGTTGCACCGGAATCTCAATAATAAACTCAGTTCCTTGTCCAGGAGTAGAGTGACATTGCAAAATTCCCTTATGCTTGTCTACAACAATCTGATAACTAATCGAGAGTCCTAAACCCGTCCCTTTACCAATCGGCTTAGTCGTAAAAAACGGATCAAATAACTTTAACTTCACATCATCCGTCATCCCTGATCCATTATCACTAATTCTCACCCGAATATAATCAGCCGATGGCGCTTCTGACTGAATCCGAATCATCGGCGAAAAATTCGTCTCATTCCGGGCGACAACTTCCTCTAACGCATCAATTGCATTCCCCAGGAGATTCATAAACACTTGATTAAGCTGCGACGGATAGCACTCAACCAACGGTAACTCCCCATACTCTTTCACTAATTCAATCTCTGGATTGTGACCATTCCCTTTTAGCCGATTCCGCAATAATAGTAAGGTACTCTCCATCCCCTCATGAATATCCATGGGTTGCATTTGGGCTTGATCCAAACGCGAGAAATTCCGCAAACTCAATACCAAATGACGAATCCGTTCCGCCCCAATCTCCATGGAACCCAGAGTTTTAGGCAAGTCTTTGATCAGAAACTCTAACTCAATTGCTTGGGCATGATCTTGAATTTCGGGTGCGGGTTCAGGATAATACTCTTGATACAACCGCAGCATTTCTAATAAATCCTCGGTATATTCTTTGGCGTAGTGGAGATTACCGTAAATAAAACTGGTGGGATTATTAATTTCATGGGCTACCCCGGCGACTAATGTCCCTAATGTGGACATTTTTTCCGTCTGCACTAACTGCGCTTGATAGGCTTTTAAATCATGCAACGCTTGCTTCAGTTGTTCCGCTTGCGCGGTGGCTAAGGCGGCGGTTGTGCGACTATGGGCATACAGTTCAGCTTGATCAATGGCACTCGATAGTTGGTCAACTACTGAAACAATTAATTCAACTTCCTGTTCACTCCAGTAGCGACTCTGCTGATAATGTTCACAAACCACCACGCCAATTTTATTGCTGCGAGTTTGTAGGGGTACAATTAGCACAGCTTGCAGTCCATCATCCAGGAAGCGATCGCGAGTCTTACCCTTAAGCTGACTATCGCTGGCAATATCGTCAATCCGTAGCAACGATTGTTGCTGAATCATTAATGGAAAATCTGGCAAAAGTTCGTCCGCCGTATTCCATTGCACTCCCTTATTTTCACTTAACTCTCCCGCCGCTTCCATAGGTTCAAAGCGAGGAGGAGTACCGTAAGGGTGATACCACAAAAACTGGCAGCGATCGATATGTAATAAACTACAGATTTCCCTCACCGCCGTCTTCAAAATCTGTTCTAATTCCAAAGAACTGCGAATTTGACTCGACAAGCGACGTTTCAACAGTTTTTCTTGATCTTGTAACTCGCGAAATTGGGCTTCGGCTTGCAATAATTGGTCTTGAGTGCGTTGTAACTTTTCATTCGTCGTCACCAGTTGCGCCATCGCCGCTTCCAATTCACGGGACTTTTGTTCCAGTTGGCAGTTATATTGAATCGATTGGGAAACCTCTGCCAGCATATCAATAACCACTGGTGAGATCTGCTTACTTAACTTTTCAATTCCCAACCAAGGCTGAGGTTTAAGGCGTCCGACACTGGTAAAGACAATTTCAAATTGACCACCATCCAAAATCTTACCAATCCGGCAATGTTTGCTGACATGGTTATTTGTCTCAATCCGAATCTTCCCTCCCGGTGCTGCAAACGTTTGCCCATAGGCCGCTTCTCGCACTGATTCCACATCAAAGCCACCCGCTTTTTCTACGGCTTGTTTCCAGAGATAAACCTGGGTATACGCCGACTCAATCGGATCACTGGTCACCCGATCTTGACCATAACGTGCCTGAAAATTTCGGACAAATTCGCGATTTCTCTGGGTATTAATACTCTGAAAATAACTCCAACTGGCATAATGACCCGTCGCGATACTCCCCCCCATTCGCCGCAGTTCCTCTTCAGCGACACTCACGGCTAAAATGGGAATCTCCGCCGCTGTGATTCCGGCTTCTTGGTACTGTTGATAAAACGCTAAATTACTGTCCCCATTCAGGGTATTAAAGACTACATCCGGTTTAGCTTCTTTAATTCTGGCGATCAACTCACCAAAGTCGGTCATCCCTAAAGGAACATACTCTTCCCCCGCTAAACTCCCCCTTTGCTGTTTAAGCTGCGCCTTAATTAACTTGTTGGCGGTTCGGGGAAAAACATAATCAGATCCAATCAGATAAAAACGTTTCCCCTTATGTTCCAGCAACCAGTTAACCGCTGGACCGACTTGTTGATTCGGACAAATACCTGTATAAAAAATGTGGCGAGAACATTCGAGTCCTTCATATTCAACCGGATACCACATCAGGGCGTTGAGTTCTTCTAAGATGGGTAAAACCGCTTTGCGACTTGCAGACGTCCACCCGCCAAAGATGGTGGCAACCTGATCCTGTTCGATCAACTTTCTAGCTTTGATAGCAAACGTCGCCGATTGGGATGCGCCATCTTCAATCACGGGTTCAATTCGATGTCCTAAGACACCACCCGCTTGATTAATTTCCGCGATCGCCATCAATTCCGCATCCTTTAACGAGGCTTCGCTAATCGCCATCGTGCCGCTTAAAGAATGTAAAATGCCAACAGGGATCGCAGCACCAGATCTGATCGCTGACTGGTTGAATTCGCTCATTACTGATGTTCCCGAAATGTTCTCCCGTTAAGTGCCTCTCTACTGTCCAATAATCCTTTAACCGTTGCTTTTTGTTGTTGACGTGATCAATTAATCATCTTATTGCAATCTGGATCAATTATTCCGTTTAAGATTTCTCCATTCTTCCCTGTTTAATTAAAACCTGGGGAAGTGACAAAAGCCAAACACCCTGAGCGCGAATCCCTGGTCTTCCATGAAGCTGCATAAAACAACGATAGGTTAAATGCACGATTGAGGCAAATACTAAACATTTGACTATTGCTTTTTACAATGTCCCTTTCAATACTAACCTACTGTACTGATGG
>NZ_JBKHHI010000192.1:0-11981 GCF_046539235.1 Coleofasciculus sp. | reverse complement strand
CTGTTCCCTGTTCCCTGTTCCCTGTTCCCTAATCTCAACCGTTAACTTTAATTGTGTCCACCCACTTATCAGGCACAATAACTAGCAATAACCCGCCCTATTCCTCTAAATCGCAGATAATAGGTTTGACTTACCTTATTTTCTTGATCCGAAAGCCGATCAATTCCAATCCCATTACGACCGTCTTCTTTCCCCGAACTGTGAATATAATAGCCATCGCCTAAAAAAAGACCCAGATGATTGATTTTCTCAGGTGTGCCAAAGAAAACCAGATCACCCGCTTGCGCTTCTGCTAAAGGAATTGATTGAGTAAACGCCTGCTGCTGATAAGAATCTCTCGGTAACCAAATTCCCGACGCCGCAAATGCTGCTTGCATCAATCCGGAACAATCATAATTAGGTGCCACAGTCCCCCCCCACAGGTAATAATTCGGCTGCTGCATGGCTTTTTTGGTAAACCCTATCACCTCTGGGAGTCGGTCTTGGATTTGAGAGCGGGAGAGTGCGATCGCATGATAAGGTTGAGAGGCGATTTCCAGTTGAGTGATATCCTCGACTCGTAACCAACCCTTATATCCATCCTCACATAACTGCACCTCTACAGCCTGCTCCCTCACTGTCGATAACAGGGGTTGTAAATGGCGTCCAGCCGCCGCTTGCGTGGCTAAACTCGCACAAGCGGGAGAATCATAGAGGTCTAAATTAACACGGCAGATGTACTCACCATGTTTTAATTCAGATAATTCTTGGAATACAACCATATTGGCAAGAGTTGACACAACTCGTTGAGACCCGATTATGACATTCTTTCGTAAGGACGACCAACTGGAAAAAATTGGCACAGAGATTCTCGACGCCACCTGGTTAGAGTTTCCTGGATTCGCCCGCAATCAAATTGCTCTCACCTGGATGGTCTATGATCCCCCCATCCCCGTCAATACAGGGGGGGCGCTTTCGGCGGATGAATTTTGGAAATATCCCGTCCGAGGCTTTAGTTATCGGGGGGTTGAGCGAATTTACCCAGCGGATTTGGTTGCCCTATTTTATCTGGTAGCCATCCAAGAATGGTTAGAAACCTCTATGGTAGGAGAATCAGATGAACTGGAACGGGCGATTCGGGCGATGATTGTTGACTCTAGCCATGATGCCTTAAGTTTAGTCGTCGATGTCTTGAGTGGGACAACCAGTGGTCCTGAGTTAAGCCCTGGTCCGTTTGAAACCTGGAAGCTACAACGTAATATCGTTAATCGTTATTTTCAATCTCTGGGTTGGCAAGACTTAGAATCGATTAACATCAATCAAAAAACCTGGAGTGATGGACCTTATGGTCGGGAACGGCTATTTATGGGAACCTTGATGGAAAATCGGAATATGCTCACCACCAATGCCACAGCACGGCTACTCCATAGTATCGTGGGTGGAGTGGCGGTTTCTGGAGTGCGATCGCAGGTGATGATGAGTCTGCTAAAACGCAGTCTGAATCCAGCCGATGTCCAAGATGATAATCATCAGATTACTGGATTCTTAGGGGCTGGTCTTCCGCCAGAAGCTCAGTTGTGGTCTAAATCCGGCTGTTCATCTCAAGTGCGCCATGATGCGGCTTACATCGAGATCCCGTCAATGTTACCTTATCTACTGGTTGTATTCACTCAAAGCAAAACTCATAGTCAAAATCAAGACCTTCTCCCTTTTATTTCTGAAAAGGTCGTCAATGCAATGAGTATATTGACTTAGTGGCTAGGAAACGGCAATCCTAGACAATAATAAGCAAATCGGTTTTGCTGATTTCAATCTTTGAATTTTTTGTTGAGGAGTGACCTTGAAACATCATCTTTTACGCTCCGCTACTTACGGCGTTGGTTTAGGGATAGTCACAATGGGGAACCATCCCTTACCTGTTCACGCTCAAGTCTCCAGTCCAGGGGGATCATTGACTAGCCTAGAATCCATTGCGGCTGAGGTACGCACCGAGGGGACGGCTGAACCCGCCAATGTTTGGGTTAATCGACTGACAGGTGATCCCGCACTGACTCAAGATGCAATCAATCTCCAGGCTGGGTCTTCACTGCCAGAAGCTACACCCATACCTACTGCTACTGTAGAATCACCGACTCCCTCTGTGTCCTGGAGTAAAGGACTCACCAACAATTCAGCTACCGCCCAGAGTTCGGTTAATCCAACCCTTGCAGATTCTCCAGCCTCACCCTTAAAGCGTCTCAGTCAAGAGGATGCTCTGGCGACTCAATCTGTCCCCGAATCCCTGAACTCCTCGGCTGATGCGCTGACCCTACAGCCGACTCAGGACGCAGAAATCCTGTTGAATGAGTCCCGGACTCTGGCTCAAACTGACCTGGATATTCGCCGAGGAACTCGCGGCGTTCCTAACTATGTGGGGGTTGGTGTCAACATTGGTTTAACCGAAGATGATGATGGTGATGAGACAGGTTTAGGGGATGCTGGTTTTGTGATAAATGGCAAAATTGGTTTGTCTCGTAATATATCCCTGCGACCTGGTGTGATAATTGGCGATGATGCAGTCTTTATGATCCCCTTGACTTACGACTTTCTGATTCCCCGTGTTGATCCCTTTGAACCTGTCCGCTTCGCCCCGTTTTTAGGCGGGGGTGTCGCCTTGTCAACGGATGGGGATGACAACATCGGATTCTTGTTCACTGGGGGTGTGGATGTACCCTTGTCGCGTTCCTTTGTCGCCAACGGATCGATTAATATTGGTTTTATCGAAGATCAGACCGATGTCGGTATTATCCTTGGCGTAGGCTACACATTTCCTGATTTCTAGTTCCTAGCCAATTTTTATCTGTAGGGGCGACCCGCTTCCCTAAACAGGACTTACGCACAAACGTCACATATAGTAGGGGCACTGCAATGCCCATTGGTGTCAACTTAAGCTCAACCCCTCACCCCCAGCCCCTCTCCGACCCCCCTCGTTCCCCCCTACAAGAGGGGGGATGACAGAGGATGCTTCGCTTTTTTTGCAAGGGAGAGGGGAGTAAGAGAGTCTGGTTCCCCTTCTCCCCACGGTCCGGAGTTGGGGTTAGGGGATGAGGGGGAAAATGTTGAGGAGTAGATAGACACGGTTTAAAACCTTGCCAGCATTGGTTTTCTACCTTAAGTTGACACTAATGGGCAATGCCGTGCCCCTACAGGTAGTGCCTGTGCCGTAAAGAAAGCGTAAGTCCTACTAAATTAACAACACCATTCCACTCAATTGGTTCGGGTCGCCCGTTCAATCTCCTTTGGAGATCTGTCCTAATTGGAACATTGGATACCTACAGCAGTTAGAGGCAGTGAATATCTGTTTCAATCTCCTTTGGAGATCTGTCCTAATTGGAACCGCATCTAAGACAAACATTGATCCGAATGGCTTTGTTTCAATCTCCTTTGGAGATCTGTCCTAATTGGAACACGGCGTCAGAAACGGCGGCACTAGCAGCCGTCATGAACAAGCGTTTCAATCTCCTTTGGAGATCTGTCCTAATTGGAACGCTCACTGAGTCCGCGAACGAGACTGAAATCAAGAGTTTCAATCTCCTTTGGAGATCTGTCCTAATTGGAACTATCGGGGCTTCCATAGTTTGTGGAGTTTCACATGAGTTTCAATCTCCTTTGGAGATCTGTCCTAATTGGAACGCGAAGATGGAGAAAGACTGATCCTGGTAGAATCCGGTTTCAATCTCCTTTGGAGATCTGTCCTAATTGGAACAAAGAAGACCCGAGCTTAGAATTCAGAGAGTTACTGTTTCAATCTCCTTTGGAGATCTGTCCTAATTGGAACTTTTTCACAACTGGCGGAATTCTGTCCAAAAACTTATCCCGCGTTTCAATCTCCTTTGGAGATCTGTCCTAATTGGAACCCAACGTTCTCATTCCCAGAGAATCCGGTTTCACGGTTTCAATCTCCTTTGGAGATCTGTCCTAATTGGAACTTTCAGTCATTACTTTCAGTAATTGAAGTACAAGTTTTATAGTTGTTTCAATCTCCTTTGGAGATCTGTCCTAATTGGAACCTGGGAACCCTTCAGCCGCCAAATCCGATTCAGGCATCGCCGCTAACCGTTCCTGATGTTTCAATCTCCTTTGGAGATCTGTCCTAATTGGAACTACCCAGACCAGCTAGGCATCTTTGACTTTGATTTGTTTCAATCTCCTTTGGAGATCTGTCCTAATTGGAACTTTAGCTGCTGTCCTTTTGGTTTTTTCTTATCAATGTTTCAATCTCCTTTGGAGATCTGTCCTAATTGGAACATCAGTCTTAGTCAAGTTCTTTGTACCCTAATCTACGTTTCAATCTCCTTTGGAGATCTGTCCTAATTGGAACCACAATCCGAGAGCGTTCGCCTTCCGTACTACGTGTTTCAATCTCCTTTGGAGATCTGTCCTAATTGGAACGCCGATCCTCGAAACCCGCTCCTAGAGAGCAATCTAACAACGACTTGCGAGGCAACGTCCTCTGATATCCAATTATACAGCATATTAGCCAAAAAACAACTATCCAACATTTTCTCAAAGCCTTACACAGCAAGCATTACAGATTTTGCGAGACGCTTTTGGGGTTAGGATCGCGGCAAACCCTTAACAGATAAGGGATTCAGCCGTTGGGATGATTCGGCTAAATTCCAGAGCCTAGGTGACTCGCAAAGCCATTCTGATATCGAAGGAAACAAATGCTAATAAGAATGGCACTGACTTTAGACTTTGTAATAAGCGATGCGAGCATTTCTGGCACGCTTCGTGCCTACTACGAACTTAGCTTAAGGAGCGTGATATTTGTGCTAATAGTGCAGTCCGCGCAGGCGGACTTTGTTTGTCTAGCTGCGATTTCAATCGCCGAGACAAAAAGGTTACAGTTTCTACCCCTAAACCAAAAATACATCATCCTGACGGGGGGCGGCACAGCCAATCCGCTCAACATGACGCTGACAACATTGTCCCAATCGATAAAACAAAATACTATCTTCTGTCGGTTTAATCAATTTATCCAAGCGATGACGCAGCTTTTGATATTGAGTAGCCGTTAAACGACATTCAAATACCGAAAACTGTTTCCATTCGCCATAAGACTTTAAACACTTATGGATTTTGGTGCGGCGCTTGTTCTCGGAAATGTCATAACTGATGACGTAAAAATTTTCCTCTGGCATGATTAAAAGCAATAGGGAACAGGCAAAGGGTTGTAGAGACGTTGCATGCAACGTCTCTACACAAGGGGGGTAAACCCACACGGCGGTAAGCTGTCACGCATTTAAATTGGGAATGGGTAGCGAGCAAGATGCTCAATGTAGCGAGCAAGATGCAAAGCCTGCGGCATGGCTTCGCTAAAGCCTGCGGCATGGCTTCGCTAAACGCACTACTACGGCAAGGATGAGAGCAATTCTTGACATTATGGTTTAAATGCCGAACAGCTTATATTTCCCCCTAGGGATAAAATCACCGAATCTTTAAAGGTAAATACGCCTCCAATTCACCCATCAGATGTTTCGCTAATAACCGCGCCTGTAAAATCAACGCTCGGCGATAATCAACCTTCATCTCAAACACCGGATGCTTGAACTTGGTTAACTTGCGTTCTTCGTAAGCCTTAATCAACCGCTTTTTCATCTCATCCCCTAATAATACCGCCCCGCCGGGATGCTCAACAAATAAGTCTGGCTTCAAGGATTCATTTCGCAGCAGCGTTAACACTAACCCATCCACAAAAATAGCGCGAAACTCTTCCATTAAATCCAAGGCTAAATTGGCTCGCCCATAGCGTTCACTATGGAGAAATCCCTGATACGGATCAAGTCCAACGGTATGCAGCGCCGCCCGACAATCACCATAAAGTAAGGCATAGCCAAACCCCAACATAGCATTGACCGGATCAGTGGGCGGTTGACGAGTTCGCTTAGAAAAATTCCAGGGTGTCTGTGCTAAAAGTTCGCCTAAAACACCAAAATAAGACGCCGCCCCCTGTCCTTCATAACCGCGAATTGAATTTAAGGAATCCGCTGTTCCGACCTGTTTTTGACAACATTTTAAAGATTTCAATGCTGCTTCTATGGGTTTTGACCGCTTGTCTTGGCGAGAAAATCGCGCTAAAATAGTATGTTGATTAAACAATTTACCCTGAATAAATTGTTGGGCAATCGCCAAAGTTTGATCGGGATCAAAACTAGCTTTATATTGGCGCGATCGCAACAAGGCATTGGGATTGGGTTCCGGTAGCAATGTGCCGATAGTTCGCCCATTTTCCGACAGATAACTGATGGGGATAGACCGCTGATTTAATATCCGTAAGGTTGGCGTGGTTAGAACCACTTGACCATAAACAACAACGGCTTCTAATTTACATAAAGGTATATCCATTAAGCGCTGTTTATACTTAAAAACTTCCAATCGTTCATCCACCTGGCGGACTAGGGTATTTTGTTCAACCAGAAATAAAATTGACATAATTTGTCCTTTGTCATTGGTCATTGGTCATTGGTCATTGGTTCTTTGAGGCTTCTAATTGCTTTGCCATGAACCAAGCAACATTGTTTTATAAATGTCGCCTTGCTTTCTCCGTTTCTTTCGGTAAACAAACCTCAGATAAACTACATCCTCGACATTGGGGTTTATAAGGATTGGGTGGACAACTTCCAGTTATCAGCATCTCTCGCACAGCGGCAATTGTCTGTTCGGTTTGCTGGCGTAATTGGGGGGTCATTTCTACAGCAATTCGTTGATGACTGGCGGCATAATACATATACGCTTGGGGAATTTTAACGGCTAACATTTCTTCTAATGCCAAGGCTTGGGCGCAGAGTTGCAGATGGTCATTGCGCCATTTGGCACTGGGTCCTACTTTGTACTCGACTGGATAAATTTGCCCGTTTACTTCCTCGACTAAATCGGCTTTACCGATTAAGCCTAACTGATGGGTATGTAAGGGCATCGCCCGCCATTGTTTAACTTCTGTTTCACTAGAAAATTCTCCTCCATCGACTCGTTGATGGTGGCGGGTGCCAGCGATGGTATATTCATTATCAATCCATTCTCCGGCGACATAGATATACCAGCAACATCGGGGACAATAGTTGTAGTTATTTAGGGCGGCGATGGGGACGAAAATTTCATCGGTGTTCATGGGTTTTTGGGGTAAATTTACGACAGGGTTGGGGCGGGTTTCTTTGCATCGGGGTGAGAGAAGAAACGATAGTTGTCAAACCCGCCCCTACAGGTATGGGTTTACTCCTCTCGCGTGGTTTGTCCCATGCCAATTGTGGTTTTATACCCTGTGCCACAATAAAAGGCAAATTGACCTAAAATGGCGGCGGTTTGCTGGATGAGTTCATCGCCAGTAATTTCATAGGTTGCCCACCCTTTAAAGCCTTTTTGTTTGAAACTGCCAAAGCGAACCGTTGTGGTTTGTAACTGGTAGTTGCTGATTTGAGAATGGGTAAACCAATCGTCTGGAGAAAATACCTGGGTTAAGGGAATCGGTGATACCTTTTGCCAGCGCTGTTGCCAGGTGTAAAATAGGGTTTCGGGTATGGGAAAGAGGGAGTTGCGGTGTTTTTGTTTAATCGCTGTGGGGGAATGCCATTTGATTGTAATAAATCGTTGGGCGGGTATTTCTAATAACTCTTGCCACGGTTGATAGGCAACCCAGGTATTTTCGGGTTTGGGTGAGGCTTCTACTTTTTCTAAACTAATGGGTGTATGGGCTAAGACTAATTCTAAGGGTTGTATGTCAATGAGAACGTTTAATAATTCCCCTAACCTTTCCTCATCCAAGAGGGTTAGGCGTACCCGACAGGGTTGTCCCGGATGAATTTTACTGTCTTTTCCGCTGGTGAGGAGGGGGGATAGGGTAAAGGGTTTGTAGTCTTTTTGTTGATGCAATCGTTCGGCGTAGTCTGCATCGAGGCGATGAAAGAGTTCAAATACTAATCCGTGTAACCATTTACCACTGGCGGCGCTGCGGGAGAGTTCGCTTTGGGGGAAAAAGTGAATCAGTAGACTGGCAGGCATTATTGGCTGGTTGTAAACAATCTATACTGGGATAATAGCGGAGTAACTGTAGTCAATTGCACTACTGTCTGTAGTAGGCACGAAGCGTGCCAGAAGCGCTGAAGCGCTTACTACAAACTCTAAAGTCAGTGTTATTGCACTACAAATAGTGTGGCTATCCGATTTTTCCCCGCTTGTTCCCGATGTTGACGCCAATGTGGAAGGTTTTGGCATTTTGCCTAAAAAGGGGGATTTGGATGGCACTAAAGTGCCTACTACGAACGAATGAATGAATGAATGAATGAAGGAATGAAGCGTTGATGACGAAGCGACAAAGTTCCTACGCCGCAACTGAACGAATGCTGTATCTGTTGCGGTATCTGTCAGAAAAACCCCATTCTATGGCTGAGTTACGCGATCGCTTACTCTATGATACGGCTCATCAGCCAGACCGGGTGACGGTTCAGAATGATTTGTCTCGGTTGAAGGATTGGGGATTTTCTCTGGAGGTGATTCAACAGCAGCGGGTTTTGACTCATCCGGCGTTTCCGATTACTCTATCTGATGCGACGCTGGAAGCCTTGCGAATTGCCTTGAAGCTGTTAACGGATTCTGGATTAAGTCATTCGGCGGCGGCGTTAACGGAAATTACTCAATTGTTAACGGATTCGGGACGCCAGAAGTTGCAAGTGCGAACGGAGGTGAGTCTGGCGCCTGATATGTTAATGGATTTTAGCGCGTATCAGGAGATTATCGGTAAACTGGAATATGCCAGTCGGGTTCATCAACAGGTGGAGTTTGATTATCTGGCGCGGGAACGGGAAAAACCCCTGCATCATCAAATTGAACCGATGGGGTTGGATTGGAAAGATGGACGATTGTATTTAATTGGCTATAAGGTGGGGAAAACCTATGAACAGTCGTTTCGGATTGACCGGATTGTTGGGGATGTGCAGGTATTGCCGTTTAAGTTTGTCCCGAAACCGCCTCGTACTTATCCGATTTCCTTTCGGGTTTGGGGGCGGATTGCGAAAGGGTACTCACCACGATTTTACCAGGAAGATGAACCGATTCCTGACCCGTGCGATCGCTATCCGGATGCTATGTTGATTCACGCCCAGACGACGAATTATTTTTGGGCTAAACGGCGTCTGTTGGGATATCTTCCGTTTGTGGAAGTTGTTGAACCGGGTTGGTTGGTAAAGGAGTTTGGTGAGATTGCCCAGGAAATGATGTCGATTTATTCTATGTAGGGTGGGCATTGCCCACCATGCTTGTCAACTTAAGCTTACAAGAAAGCAATACCTTGATATAACCCCACCCTAACCTTCCCCTTATCAAGGGGAGGGAACCGGAAGGGAAGGTTTCCCCCCTTGCTAAGGGGGGACTAAGGGGGGTTTTAAGATTAAGGCAACGAGATTCTTTCGTCTCACAGGGAAAAGCTTTTCACCTTAAGTTGACACCAATGATTGCCCACCCTACCCTTAAATAATACAAGCTGGGTTAACACTGTCCAGGCTACTGAGAAAAAAGGCGTTTAAGTCAAAGGCGAGATAATACTGTGCCTCAGATGCTCCCCAGCGGAAGGGATGGAGTTCAAATAAGGGGGGGAGATGGGTCTCGATGGCATAGCGAAAGGCATTCCCTTTTCCAATATACGCGATCGCGTCTCGTTTTTCTAGGGCTTGATTCAGGATATCGATATCTAGCGCCGCCTCAGTTTTTTCTAGTTCTACCGATAATCCGCTAATCCGTCTCACCTTTTCTAGAATCGGATAGTCTCTTTTCTGTTTAATCCCCTGCTTCACCCAGCGATATTGACCGGAATTAGAATAAAAATGCCACCGACGTGGTTTGGGTAAATCCCCCAATACAATGGCGTAAATCATTGGGTTTGCTTGTGCAAGTTGCTTGAGATAGGTTTGGGCTTCGGGATAAGAGTCATAGCGCTGTAAATAGTCAGAAAATTCTGCTGCTGTGATAAAGCGGCAGTGGGTGCGACGTAATAAATAGGTTAAGCTGTAACTGTGAAATGGAAAGGTCTGGGCTTGTTGAGATTTGGGAGAGTCGAAATAGGGAATCTCTAGATTTAATAAGGGCGAAAAATCTGCATCTAAGGGCTTGCCATTCTCCCGTTTTCCACCAATGGCGCGATAGATATTGGCTTCCACGACACCGCCGCCATCTCGAAACCCCAGAATCCCACTAATTGTGCCATTGGCGAGTAATTGTTTCAGCTCTTTGTAAGCGGTTTGACGATTATGACCCGGATAGAGGGTTTGAATCAATTCATTTAATTGGTTGCGGGTGATGCGTCGTTCTTGGGTTTCTTCCCAGTTTCCGGTGACGGGATTTTTGCCATACTCGAATCCTTTGAGATATATCTGACTGGTATACTCAGCTTCTAAGGGTGCATAGCGTTCTAAATACCCGACAAATCCTTCCGGATTAAAATAACGAAACCCATGATTAATCAACCTGGGCAGGTGGATGCGGTTAAAGGGTTGAGGAAGCTGAGGGTACTCCAGTAAACAGTTTAAAACCTCTGGGGGGACAATTGCGATCGCGATATTTTCTCCTCCCTCTCGCCCATTGCGCCCAATCCGCCCTAACCGTTGTAAAAATTGGGCGCTGGTGCGGGCTTCAAAGAGTAATATGTCTTTGAAATAGTCCCCAGTAAAATCAATGCCGACTTCTATTCCACTTGTCCCTGTGGTATGCCGTTTTCGCAAGGCTTGACGCTTTTCCTCTGGACGCACAAAACCATGTGCCTCGCCTACATCATCTGGATTAAATAGCTGAGTTAACTCCTGTTTTAATCGCCGCGCCGCCGCCACTGCATCCATGACATAGAGACAGCGATGGTGGGGAGTTTGGTGGAGTAATTGTTGAAGTTCTGGCAGGAATTCGATGGCTTTTCCTTCGCCTTGCCACGCCCGTAAATTGGCTGATTCTAGGCGGAGTTTTACCGCTTCCATGACGGGACGTCCGTGGGATTCACCGGGTTGTTGAATCGTGACAGTTGATACTCCCAAAGTGTTCAATGCTGCCAATTTTTCGGCGAATCCGGCTTCGTCTAGGGGAGTAGCGGAGGAAAAAATAAAGGAATGGGGGTGAGGGGTTTCGACGGTGGAGAATAACTGGGCTGATAATCCCACCAACCAGAGGACAGCGGCTTGCTGTTTGCTGTTATAGAGATGGAATTCATCAAAAATAATGGTGCGAAAATCTCGGATTAAAATCGAAAAGGCGGTAATTGTACGCCCGGTGAGTTCCCGACTACTGGCATAGAGATGATGGCACAAGAGATAGAGGATATCGGGATTGGTGAGGACAATTTTGGCGCGTTTGAGGATATATTCGATGAGTTTGATGTTCTGTTCTCCGGCATCTTTTTCTTGACGCAGGAATTCGCCATCAACGATGAGGAGTTCCCCATCAATGCCTTCGGTTGGTGGGCGTTTATGAATGGTTTGGAAGAGTTGATAAATTGCTCGTTTTTGGTCATGTAATAATTCATTGGTGGGATAGACACCGAGAACTTTATCACCGGTTAAACAATGTTGTACGCCATAAGCGTAGGCGGCGAGGGTTTTCCCACCCCCTGTTACGGCGGAGTTAGTGATACAAAGGGTGCCATGTTGGGGGAGGGGTGCGAGTTGGGCGACTTCACAGGTTTGGGCGAGTTCACAGGTTTGACACCATCTGGAAACTTGGGCGTAATTTCGGGTGCGGGTAACGGCGCAGTAGGTTTGCAGTTGATGGGCGTAAGCAGAGGCGTTGGCGGGTAATCCGGGAAAGGGAACCGGTGAGTTTAATCCGGTGCGGTAATAAATAGGAGAGAGGTTGAGTTCTAGCATAAAGGTATTCTGTAGGGGCGGGTTTTACTATTATCCTTTCCGTTGCACCTAGATGTAACTAAACCCGCCCGGATTCAGGTATCGAGATTATCGGTGAAAGGTTCAATAGAGGTATTCTGTAGGGGC
>NZ_JBKHHI010000191.1:0-11986 GCF_046539235.1 Coleofasciculus sp. | reverse complement strand
TTATTGGTATCGCGACCGAATTACTCACAGGGCAAGGCATTCTGCAACAAATCGGCTTAATGTAATCCGCTGCAACTGTAAAAACGCACACCAAAGGGTATTAATAGAGGATAGTCATGCAAGAACAAGAAACCAAGTTAGGCTTTACCACCTTCGCTGAAACCTGGAATGGTCGCTTGGCGATGCTGGGCTTCGTTATTGGTATCGCGACCGAATTACTCACAGGGCAAGGCATTCTGCAACAAATCGGTCTAATGTAGTGCAGCGATACCTAACTCCTTCCTAGAAAACGCTTCGTATCCCTACGAACTAACTGAATCGTTGATAACTGACAGGCATCTAGAACTAACTATTCGTGTATAGAACAATTACTGGACTGAGGGCTTTTGCCTTCAGTCCTTTCCCGTTATCCTAAGAGTCTGTCTGTTTACAGTGATTCAGTATGTCCTCCCAACCATCGAGGAAGCCCAGCGCTATCAACATTGTTTTTGTCGGCTTTATTGCTGTCGCTATCCTATTTGCCGGGTATACCGACAAGATGCAAGCCATTACTGACGCCAGTTTTGAATCCGCCAAAACTGCCGTCGAGTTAGCCATTGGTTTGATTGGTGTCATGGCGCTTTGGTTAGGATTAGTAAGGGTTTTGGAAGCAGGTGGGCTGATGTACAATCTGGCAACTCTGCTCAAACCCTTGATGGTGAAACTTTTTCCTGATGTACCCCCTACCCATCCGGCGATGGGGGCGATGATTCTGAATATTTCTGCCAATATGCTGGGGTTGGGGAATGCGGCGACTCCATTTGGCATCAAGGCGATGGTGGAGTTAAATAAGTTGAATCCGTTTCCGGGAACAGCAACGGATGCGATGTGTCTGTTTCTGGCGATTAATACATCGAGTGTGGCTCTATTTCCCTTAGGTGTCATTGGTGTGCGGGCGGCGGCAAATAGTAGTGATCCTGCTGCCATTTGGCTACCGACATTTTTGTCTACGACTTGTTCGACGCTGGTTGGGGTGTTAGTGGCGTTGTTTTTACGCAAAAGGAGTCAAGTATCCGATACGCCTGTCGCGGATAGTTCAGGACAAGAAACGGTGCTGCAAACCGAGGATGAGGTTAAGCCCGTTGAAGAACCAGATTTTTCCCATTTGTTGTATCCCGCAGGTCGAATTTCTAAAATTGTCGCTTGGGGGTTTATTGCCGGGTTCATCTTTTCTATGGTTTATGGCGTGATAATCCGCCAAAGTTTAGGTGGTTTCTTCAACCAAGATTTTATTTCCTATTGGCTCATTCCCACATTAATCTTATTGATTATCGCCTATGGGGTTGGACGCGGGGTGAAAGTTTATGAAGCGGTGACAGAGGGGGCGGTACAGGGGTTCGAGATTGCGATTCGGATTATTCCGTTTCTAGTCGCTATTTTAGTGGCAATTGGTATGTTTCGGGCGTCAGGGGCGATGGAGGCGCTTTCGACTCTCTTAAATCCGATAACGAGTTTAATTGGGTTGCCTGCTGAAGTCTTACCGATGGCGTTAATTCGTCCTCTGTCTGGGGGAGGAGCATTAGGTATTATGAGTGAGATAGTGGAACGAGCACCGGATTCCTATAGTGCGTTTTTGGCTTCAACGATGATGGGGAGTACGGAAACAACGTTTTATGTGTTGGCGGTTTATTTTGGCGCTGTTGGCATTACTCGCATCCGTTATGCACTGGTGGCAGCTTTATTGGCAGATGCGACGGGATTAATTATGGCTTGTGTGTTTTCGGCTTTGTTTTGGAGATAAATTGGTCATTTTTCATTCGTCATTTGTCATTCGTCCTTCGTCCTTTGGATACCCCGGTTATTTTACGTAGGGTGGGCAAGAATTATCAACCCTGAAGTGCTTATGTTATCGTTTTTGGCTCTTGCCCACCTCCAGGTTATTAGAGTTATAAAATTTGGTTTTATTTCTGGATAAACTTTGGGCAAGGGCGGGTTTATTTACATCTGTATCTACTCGCAACCGATAACGGTAAAACCCGCCCCTACAACTAAACCTGTTATACAAATCAGCTTTTGTCACCCTCTTTAAGACGTGACTACTTTTTCCTTACCACCTTACTCCTCCCCTTGAAACCTTCTGCCTTATCTCAAGACTAACTCAGCATCTAAGGTTAAGTCTAAATCGGTTTCTGGGTAAATCACGAAAACTTCGGCTTGTTCGCTTCCACCTAAAAGTAATCCGCTTAATGCGCCTAATCCAGCACCGACTAAAACTTCAATTAAATCAATATCGCCAAATATTTCTGATAAAACCCCGGCGGCGGCTGCACCAATGGCGGCATTTTTGAGAATACGACTGACATCGGTTCCATTATCGATTGTTTCTGTTTCTGTAATGACTGCTGATGTCGCTTCAATCGGTAATTCTCGATTACTGGTTTTTAGGGTTAGCTGTTTCGCGATAAATTGAGTTCCGTCTTCTACGGGACGTAATTCTCCTTCAATTTGACTCCCGATGGGAATTAAAATTGTTCCGACTGAAGAACGAATTGGCTGGGTAACAGTCAGGGTGATGGGTGCGGTTTCATCGGGGGTAACTACTATTTTTTCCGCCTCCTCAGATTTAACCGCAATAATTGTTCCCGATGGTACGCTTACTTGTGTAGAACGAGGGGTGACTGGAGTGGGTTGTGAGGGAAACAGTTGTCCGATACGATCAGGTTGGGCTTTGGCTGTCCCTGGTGCGGCGATGAGGATGGGAAGTGAGGCTGTTGTGGTTATGCCTAGTGCCATCAGAACGGCTAGTTTTGATTGGCAACGATAATTTAACATGGAAATATGCCTGCCATAATAAAATTACTATGGATTAAGTTGACTGATTTTTTAGGTAAAGGTTCCAGATAATGGTAATCTTATTACATGTTTTTTCAACGCAGAGGGACGCAGAGGTTAACGCAGAGGGGCGCAGAGGAATTGGGTGTATTTGATGGAAAAGTTTATCGTAATATATATATAAGTAAGCTCATGTACCGTTAAATTTGCTATTCCTTGTTATCGGTTCTACAATAAATGACAACTAATGGGTATTTTTCCAGCACCTAAATTTAATACGTTTACACTGGATAGGTTTGAACTGGAATCTGGTGTTGTATTACCTCAGGTTAATTTAGCTTATCGAATTAGTGGTACACCGTCATCACAACCGCCAATTGTAACTTGTACGGCTTTTGCACAAAGTTATTATGATTTGGCTTATCTGCGGGGGGCTAAGTTGGCGTTAGATCCGAAAAAAGATTGGATTATTCATACGGAGTTGTTGGGGAATGGGCGCAGTAGTTCTCCGAGTAATACTCCGCCACCGTTTAATGGTGCTAATTTTCCGACGGTAACGATTCGGGATAATGTGAATTTACAATCTGCACTTCTGAATCATCTTGGCGTTAATAGGATTCGTGCTGTTGTTGGTGCAAGTATGGGGGGACAACAGGCAATTCAATGGGCGGTGAGTTATCCAGATAGGGTAGAAAAAGCTGTGGTTATTGCCGGAAGTTGTCGCGCGACTTGGCATGTTCGTCTATTTCTTAATAGTTTGGCAACCTGTATTCGTTCTGATCCAGCGTTCCAAGAGGGCAATTATATAGAACCTCCTTTATTAGGACTGTCGCGAATGTCTGAAGCTTGGGCGCCTTGGGCTTTTTCGCCAGAGTTTTATTCATCAGAGGTGTATCAAAGGTATCCTGATACTCAGGCAAATTCGTTGGATGAATTTTTGGCGAAATGGCGCACCCGCTATCATGAAAAAGATGCGAATGACCTATTATGTCATTTTCAGACTTGGGCGGATCATGATGTTAGTTTGACGCCCGGTATGGATGGATCATTAAAGAAGGCGTTGGCGAGTATAAAAGCAGAGGTTCTCTTTCTACCTATTCGCACGGATGCCTATTTTGCTGTCGCTGATGTCACCGCAGAAGCCGCACTCATTCCTCATGCCCAAGTTATGGTGCTAAACTCAGTTTATGGTCATGGGGCGGCGTTTGGACGAGACAAGAGCGATCGCACACAACTCAATCACGCGATCGCGAATTTCCTGCATCAAGACATCAACCCTTCTCTCATGGGCTAAATTTGATCCAAAACAGGACTATTCAATCCGTTAGCATTGGAGTTATTTTAACCCTCCAGGTAGCAGAGTAACTTAAAGCATTTGGGCAAAAAATTTATCGAATTGGAGAAATAAGTAGCAACGATATCTAGCCATTCCCAATCATTTTTATATAATTTACAACAGTGATGAATCAGGGCGGGTTTTGTTGTTCATTTATTAGTAACAAGCTAGCCTAGTGGCTAAACCCGCCCCTACAAAGGACTTAGCTTGCTTGGTGCTTCGCGAGTATGACAAATAACAAATAACAAATAACAAATTGCCGTGAAAAGTCAGACTATCAGACTTATGACATGGGCAACTCAATCACAAACTCGGTTCCTTGCTCTGGTGCGGAACTGAAATTTAGGGAACCTCCATGCTTTTCAACGACAATCTGACGCGCAATCGATAAGCCTAAACCTGTTCCTTTGCCCACGGGCTTAGTGGTAAAAAAATTATCAAATATGCAATCTTTTACCTGAGTTGGCATTCCTATTCCATTATCGCGAATCCGAATAATAACAGTTTCTTTATCGTACTGAATATCGGTATCAATTTTAATTTGAGGCAGATAGTCTTTATTCAATTCCTTGGACTTTTTTGTCTGTAATTCATCTAATGCATCTATCGCATTAGCAATAATATTCATAAAAACTTGGTTGAGTTGTCCAGGATAACATTCAATAGGCGGTAATTCGCCGTAGTTTTTAATCACCTCGATTTCTGGACGTTTATCATTTGCCTTAAGGCGGTATTTTAAAATCAACAGTGTACTTTCAATTCCATCATGGATGTTAAACGCTACCTTGGTATGAGCATCCAAACGAGAAAAGGTTCGCAAAGAGCTACTTAACTGAAAGAGACGATCAACTCCTTTTTTCATTGAGGATAAAATACTGGGCAAATCTTCAATCAAATAATCCAGTTCAATATCCTGACTTTCTTGTTCGATTTCAGTTCCGGGATGGGGAAATTTGTCTTGATACAGACGCAGCATGGAAATCAGATCGTTAGTATAGTCCTTGGCACAACTGAGATTTCCATGAATAAAGCCTACAGGATTGTTAATTTCATGAGCTACGGCGGCTACCAGTTGACCCAAGGTTGCCATTTTTTCAATTTGTACAAGCTGAACTTGGGCTTGTTGTAACTCCTGTAAGGTTTGTTTTAATTGGGCGGTTCGTTCTTCCACTCGTTGCTCTAAACCTTGGGTAAGTTGACGAATCGTCAGTTGATGATCCACACGCGCCAAAACTTCTTCAAATTGAAAAGGTTTAGTAATATAGTCAGCCCCTCCCAAGGCAAAGGCTTTGACTTTATCAAAGACTTCATCTAAGGCGCTAATAAAAATTATCGGAATATCACGAGTGACAGGTGAGGCTTTCAAGGCTGAACAAACGTCATAGCCATTCATGTCGGGCATTTTAATGTCCAACAAAATCAGATCAGGTGCTACCGCTTTCGCCGCCATTAATGCCATAGCACCGTTGACTGTACTGCGAACTTCATACCCATATCTTGTTAGTGCGGCTTCCAACAGACGTAAGCTATCGGCTGTATCATCAACGATTAAAATAATTCCTTTTGCGGTTTTTGGCTGATAACTGTTCATAAGCAAGTCTGGCTGCCAAGGGAGAGCAATGTAGAAACGTAGCATGCTACGTCTGAAAGCTGGGGAAGCAAAGGACGAATGACAAATGACGATCACGGTCGTTCAGTTTAATGTTTCCCACCTACTTAGCCTTTTGCGCTATATCCATAATGACATCACACCGAAAATTATTAACTAAATCAGTTAACGCCTTAGCGAATAACGTCTGTTCTGGGGGAATTTGTTCGATAAGCTGAATAATCTGTTTGTTATTAAGCTGAATGGCGGCTTGGTGCAACTGGGCAATCCAATTCATGGGCATTACCTTTAAATCCTCTGGGGTTAATATTGGTGTATCGGCATCGGATGAGGATGGGGCAGCATTTTCATAGCGATAACGAAGTCCTAAATGTTGTCCCATTTTCTCTAAAATCGCATCCGTTCGGAAGGGCTTGGCGACAAAATCATCACAACCGACATCTAAAATAGCGGTTCGTTCTTCATCAAAAGCGCTGGCGGTTAAGGCAATAATCACGGTTGTCTTTCCCTGAGGATGAGATTTAATCAATTGGGTGGCTTCATACCCATCCATCACAGGCATTCGCATATCTAACCAAATCAGATGAGGGTGCCAATGTTCCCAAATAGCCACAGCCACTTGACCATTTTCAGCTTCTTGCACGTCCAATCCCAAGGATTCCAGAAACTTAACCAGGGGTTTGCGATTTGCCCATTGATCTTCAACCACTAAAATGCGATAGTTGGGTTGGTCGGGTGCGATGCCAATTACCTGTTGACTTAAGGGTTGGCTAGGACTCTGATCTTGGGGAACAATGCCAATGGGGATATCAAATTTTACCAATGTACCTTGACCTGGAGTACTATTAATGGTAATCTCTCCCCCCATCAACTGGACAAATCGACGACTAATCGCTAAACCTAAACCCGTTCCTGAGTGCGATCGCTGACTGGTTTTCGTTTGCACAAAGGCTTGAAACAGGGTATCCAGTTCATCCGGGGGAATGCCAACCCCTGTGTCTTCAACTTCAAAAAACAGCCGGGATTGAGTATCTGTGTTCGTTGGTGCGGTTATCCTATCGGATATCTCTTGCACGCGCAAAATAACCCTACCTTGTGACGTAAATTTAACCGCATTACCGACTAAATTAATCAAAATTTGCCGCAATTTCCCCTCATCCGCCACCCCATAGCGAGGCACATTGGCAGTTCGCTCAACGATAAGTTGTAACCCCTTAGATTGGGCTTTGAGGCGCAACATCTCGGCAATGGAATTGATCAAACTGTAAAGGTCAAAGCTATTTTCTGACAGGGAAATCCTACCTGCCTCAATTTTGGACATATTCAGGACATTATTAATCAAATCCAGCAAATGTTCACCGGAACGGGTAATAATGCCCAAATAATCCTGCTGATCTTGATTTAGAGATGCATCCCTTGCCATGAGTTGAGTAAAGCCCAGAATGGCATTGAGGGGAGTACGCAGTTCATGACTCATATTTGCCAAGAACTCGCTTTTGCCCCGATTCGCTGCTTCTGCGGCGTCTAAAGCCTGTTGTAGGGCGGCTTCGGTTTGCTTGCGCTGTTGGATATCCTCAACTACGCCAATAATATAATTAGGGGTATCCATCCAAGTTCGCACCAGGGATACCGAAATATTAACCCATTGCCATTGACCATCTTTGCGGATAAAGCGTTTTTCTCTAGAATAGGTGGAACGTTGACCTGCTAATAATTGAGTTAAATCATTAAGTTCTGCGGCTCGGTCATTGGGATGAGTAATGTCGGGGAAACTAAGCTGTAATAATTCCGATTCCTCGTATCCTACCAGGTGACAAAATCGTTGATTGACCCGAATTAACTGTCCCGATGGTGTCCCCAGGGCAATGCCCACGGCGGCTTGTTCAAATATTGCCCGGAAGCGTTCTTCACTTTCTCGTAATGCGGCTTCCGCCCGTTGACGTTCGGTGACATCGCGCAAGCAAATCTCAAAAACCGATTCACCTTCCCATTCGGTTTCAACTACACTCATTTCAGCAAAGCTGAGTTGTCCATCGGCGCGAACAATTCCCAATTCTGTGGTGTGATTCACCCCAATCGGCAGTCCAAAGTTATAGTTGAGTAAGTCCTCTACATCCTGATTTAAAAGGTTGGCGGCGGCTGGGTTGGTGAAGCGAACTTGACCTTGGCGATCGACAATCATAATCCCGTCGGAGGTACTGCTGACGATCGCGTGGAGTCTGGCTTCACTGTGGCGCAGGCGTGCTTCAGTTAATTTGTAATCAGTGATATCCCGTCCAACTGCCTGGAATTCCAGTAATTGTCCTTGCTCGTCAAAGATAGCGCGATCGCTCCATTGTTGCCAGCGAATCTCACCACTCTCTAGAATGACACGGTGTTCGACTGTACCGACTGGGTTATCGGGAGTCAACTGAGTGATAAAGGCTGCTAACACGGGTTGATCATCCGGGTGAATCAGGGGGAAAAAGCGATGTCCAATTAGTTCTTCGGGAGTTTTGCCAAAATAGCGACAATAGACTTCGTTAACAAAGGTGAGTATGCCATCGGCGCTGTAACGACAAATGAGTTCACTTTGATCCTCGATAATCGCACGATAGCGGGATTCACTCTGTTGTAACTGCTTCTTTTGCTGTTCTACAGTGTTCTCTAGGATTCGCCAATGATTTTCTAGATGGTTGTAGGCTTGAGCATTCTTTAGCGCCGATGCAGCCTGGATGCACAGGAGTTGGACAATCGCCACGCGATCGCGCGTAAATACGCCTCTGGTTTGATCATTTTCTAGGTAAAGAATACCAATTCCCTGATTACCAACTGTTAATGGCGCACATAATACACTCAGTTGGGGATCTGTTGATTGTTGATTGTTGATTGTTGATTGTTGGTTGTTGATTGTTGGTTGCCCTCGATGCCATGGATTGTCGGGGTGGGTTTCACTCTTATCGTTTTTCTCCACCCTGATGGTACTAAATCCGCCCTCTTGTTCCTCATTTCCCCTATTCAGTGCGATCATTGACCATCGTTTAATGTCTGTCGTATCATCTGAGACAATCAAAATGTCTGGATGATGCCATACATATTCAACCAGCATCAGGGGAATCTCCGGGCTGGATTCGATGGGAGTCAGGGGCAAAATGGTGGGGTTCATACCCCTTACCCCCCTAGCCGCTATGACTAAACCCTCCGGCTGAGGCAAAATCAGGGTAACGCTTTGAGCATCTGTCGTTTCAAAGGCTATCTGGATTAAAGTTGAGAGCAATGGCTGTAGTCTAATTTCTCCAGAGATGGCTTGACATAACTCAATCACCGTCGCCATGGATAGACTATCGGAATTATTAATAAGACAAGAGACCAAGGTTCTAGGGTTAAATGTTTTGACATCAAAACGGACGAACACAAGCAACTTAGCCTGCTGATCAGATGGTTATTTCTGAAGAAAAATGAATTTTGCTTGACTTTTTCCGTTTACTGTTTTATTGACAACAGACCCTTGGATGATTCGCGATCGCGTCTTCTGTGAGCGTCCTTTTCTCCGGCTGATTAGCTTTTCTTTTCCAAAGATTAACTTAGCTTTATAGCAAGCTAAGCTTTTATAGCTTTTGTCCTCTAGTTTATACTAGATTTCCTTTAAGTGAAAACGGCTGTACGGCGGAAATCCTAGTGTAAGAAGGCAGAAATAACGCCAACAGCTACTATCTCCCCCAGCTTCCAGACGTGCCATGGCACGTCTCTACATTGGCTTCCCCAGCTCCCCCAGCTTCCCCAGTGAAGTAAGGGCTTGGTAACCAAGCCCCTACGGAGAACGTTGTGCCAACTCTTCACCACTCACGGTCGAAATTTGCCAAATCCTGATTTGCCGATCAAATCCACCTGTTGCCAAGACTGTACCATCCGGGCTAAAGGCAACGGAATGCACCCAATCTTCATGGGCTGTCAGTAACGCTAACAGTTCACCGGTTCTTAAATTCCATAACCGCACCCCGTCACGGCTGGTACTCGCCAGGGTGTCACCATCGGGGTTAATCGCCACCGCCCAGACTCGCCCGATATGTCCCGAAAGAGTCCGTGCTAATTGTCCAGTTCTGAGATTCCAGACTTTAATCGTGCGATCATAACTACCACTGACTAATGTTTGTCCATCGGGTGTAAACGCCAAGGCATTAACTGAACCACGATGGGCGCTAATCCGATTGAGTGATGCTCCTGTGTTTAAATTCCAGAGTTTAATTGAACCAAACTTATGACCACTTGCCAGGATATCTCCATCGGGGTGAATCGCCAGTCCATAGGTCTGGTTATCAAAACGCGCCAGGGTATATATTCGACGTTGTTTGGTTAAATCCCATAGTCGAATTCCATCTAAAGCCCCTGTTACTAAAGTGCGACCATCTGGCGTGATTGCTAAGGATAAAACATTGCTGGTATGATCACGAAACTGATGGATATAGTCTCCGGTTCTCCAGTTCCAGAGATTAACCGCAGCATCTGTACCCGAACTGACCAAGGTTTCTCCATCTGGTGATAAGCTAAGGACTGTAACCGACGTTCGTTGCGCTCGCAGGCTGTCGATTTCTCGACCTGTCTTTAGCTGCCAGAATTTAATTTTGCCATCGTTACGACTACCGCCGCTAATTAGAATTGTTCCATCGAGGCTAAAGAACAACGAATCAACGGCTGTGTTATGACCAGTAAACGTGTAAATGAGTCGCGGATTTCTCCAGGCTTCAGGAGAGGAGAGAGGTTGAGGCGGAGATAAATTATCGGGATTGAGTTGATTTGTTGGTGTAGGAGGCGGCGGTTGGGCAGGATTTTCCGGACTTGGTGGCGCAACGGGTACAGGTAAAGGCTGACTTATTGCCTTATGGCTGATAGTCGCCAAACTTATCATCACTCCTATCAAAACTGCCCTTATGTCATTTGTCATGCGTCATTTGTCATTCGTCATTCGTCCTAAATTATCGCACTTCAAACTTGGAATGGGGCGGGTTTAGTTCCATCGGGGTGAGGTCAAAAACGATAATCGTGAAACCCGCCCCTACACAAGCGCCAGGTACTTTTTAGCCCAGCGTTGAGTCAAGACTCGCCATGGTACATCTGGACAATTATTCATTGAATGTTTGGACAGATAGTTTGAGCTACGCGATCGCGCGGCGGCTGCTCTTGCCATCCTGAGAGTAAGCCTAAAAGCTCTGATTTGAGTAGTTCTAGGGCTTGAATTTGCTGGTTAATTTCCTCGACTTTATGCAGCAAGTGTTGCTTCACTGCACCACAGGGTAATTCCCCGGAGTCGTGAACCTTGAGGATTTCGTGGATTTCACTCAGGCTGAGTCCGAGGGATTGCGATCGCTTAATAAAGGCTAACCGATTTAGGGTTTGTTCGGTAAACAGGCGATAACCTGATTCGGAACGGGTTGTCGTTGGCGTCAGTAGACCCACTTCTTCGTAATAGCGAATCGTTTTTACCGACAATCCGCTTTGATTGGCAACTTCGCCAATTTTATACAATCGCTCCAATGTTGTTTGGCTCGTCATTCCCACCAATCCGCCTCTCTGCTTGAGTTTTCCGAAAAATTATAGCGGTAAGCATCAGCTATGGGGATGGCGCTTGCTGGTACTGAGCATCGGTAAGGGTGGACGGGAAGGACTTGATGGCAGATAATGGGTTACGGCTTGTTCAGCCAGTTCTGTTTGGCGACGTTGGCTTTGCCACCAGCGTAAACCTACAGCTAACATGACCATCATTAACCCAAATGTTAGCAGCGACCAGCGTTCACCAACTCCGCCAATGACGGCATCGACAGCGCCGACAGTGACAATAAAGCTAGAAATCGGCTCTTTGCGGTAGGCTAACTTCCAGAATCGAGGTCCTAAGGCATTCATCACGGTTTGTTATTTATCTCTATTCCACGTAAGTACTTTATCTACTTCTAGGTTATCCGATCAATCGACCGATTAACTGACAACCCATTATTCTTTAACACTAATAGTCGCAATCAGTATAGCGACTGACTTAATCCATTTGCTAGTATCTTTTGGCAAAAATTAGCTCCGGCTGCAAGGGGGGCGGAGGAGCTGACAGGTGTAGGTTTTTTATTTTAGGGTGGAGACTAGACTTGGGGGACAAGGAAGGAAAGAAGACAAGGGGGAAAAACCGTACAGAATTCGGTTCGGTCAAACCAACTTCTAACTTCTCAAAGCCGAAACGCCCTATTTTTCGTTAAAACTCTTCCTTG
>NZ_JBKHHI010000190.1:0-12078 GCF_046539235.1 Coleofasciculus sp. | reverse complement strand
TAAGGATACAATTACCACAGGTTCTGGCAATGACACCATTTATGCCAATGAAGGGGTCAATATAATTGATGCTGGCGATGGTGACAATCTGATTTATAGTGGCTCTGGAAATGATACGATTACCACGGGTTCTGGTGATGATACCATCTATGCTGGTGAAGGGGTAAACACGATTAGTACCGGATATGGAAATGACATTATTTACAGTGGTTCAGGTGATGATTTAATTAATGCAGGTAGAGGTCAAAATCAAATCTGGCTGGGCGGTGGACAGAATACCATTAGCTTAGAAATGTGGGGATCTAGTGAGATTAATAACTTTAACCCCTATCAAGACCAACTTGACTTGGGACTCTCCGATCTACGCGGCGTAGTTTTGATCGGACAAGGCAATGATACAATGATCGGTTTAGGTAATTATGCGATTATGGCAACGCTGCAGAATGTTGATGTTCAGACTGTAGCGGCTCATTCCACTGATATTTTTGGCACAGAACTTACTGTGTTTTCCAGTTAAGCCTGTCCAGGGATCATCGGTGATCATACCAAATCCGGGTTCCGGGTTAACGACCTCCTTTTATACCAACCGCAAAAACCTTGTAGAGACGTTGCATGCAACGTCTCTACAGGTATATATTGACACCTACAAACATTAGGATATGAATCGGACATATCGCGATCGCGCCCAATGACGCTAAGTGACACTCAAGAAACCCAAGCGTGAGAGATCGCTGGGTAGAAGTAGGTTGCATGTACACTCTTTATTCAGATTAGCGCATTACGCTTCTAAATAAACCGTGGTCGCTTAAATTTACCTTTTTTAATATACTGACGGCAATAAATTTACCTAAGCTTAATTCTACAATTAAAAATTAATTAATTGACTGATGCACTGAAGATTATCAGCAATTTACATGATCAGACTAGACACATTGTAAATAAAATGTTATAAATATTAACTAAGCGCAATACATACGATAGTAAATACTCAAATATTGACGGGGTGTTGTCTGAAGCACGAGGATTGTCCTTTACCTATAGACTTCCAATGAATCAAAATTACTCAACCCTTTCCGTTGCCGCCCCTGCTGCTTCCCAGCCCTTAGCCAAAGTTACTGCCAAGTCAGGTTCAGATGACTCCCTCTGTTATGAGTTTCAGGTGAGTGGAGTTGGCAGAGGTACATTTAACTGCTCTGGTCATTTCCTGAATGGGAATAATACGGAGTCCGTACTTTTAGAATCTTTAGTCTGGAATGGGAAGGTGATCAAATTAAATAACTTCCAAGAACATAGCCTATGCTTTGAGCAAGGAAAATTATTGGGACTGAATCTTTTAGGTGAAGGTTGGGAGATTCTGTTGAATCTAGGCATTCAGATCAATAGTGTTCACCGGATTACAGAAGTCACCTATAAACTGATAAACCCATCTGCATCGGTTTATAGATAACACCAATCGAGGTAGAAATGCATAGCGTGCCATTGATTAACAATCCGCTATACCTTGATTGAACCCCTCCCTAACCCTCCCCGTCGTCTTGGGGAGGGAACTTGCATAGCCTGACATGAGATAAAATCTAGACAAGTTGAGTGCGAACAGGGATCGTTCCTGGTAAAGTCCTTTAATATTTAACGATGATGAAACCTAAAGTAGTAGTAGCGGCTGTTTTGGCGACGAGCGCGATCGCAACGGGTGTGGTGCTAGGTTCAGCTAGTTCCGCCCAATCCTGTATGTATAAGCAATCTGAGTCTGATCAGCAAAAACAAGCACAACTAGACTGGTTGCGATCGCCTTGGGCTATCTTGATCACCTTACCTGGAATTGCCTTGGCAACAGCCCTATCTAGAGGCGGGCGTGCTTACGAAAGTTAGAGGAATTATCGCGGTTGTAGGGGCGAGTCGCTGCATATCGTCGGCGGTGTGAGAATTAACCTATCTCGACTCGCCCTTTTCTAACGGTACGTGGTTTCGGATCATTCCCGATACAAAAGCCCAGGGCGACCCGATCGCATTAAGGGATCGGCGGTGTGAATTGAATGCGGCGGGTCGCCCCTACCATTGTCTTTGTGTAGGGCTAGACAATGACAAAGACGACTAATCGTTCAACCTACCCTGAAAAACAGCTACCTTACCGTTTTCACACTATCAATTTTCCGCATAAACAAGTCGCTGAAGATACTAATCACAGGGCGCTTGCGTACCCTGATATTAGCGCTTATCGACATCCCTGATTGTAAGGGAACTTCTTTGCCGTTGACGGATATTGTTTGTCTATCCATGCGAATTTCCGCTGGGAAACGATAGAATGGGTAGACTTCATTGGGGGGTAAGGCATCAGAACCAATCTGGACTAACTCGCCTTTGACATCGCCAAATTCGCTATAGGGAAACGAATCAACTCTGACATCTACGGGCATTCCTTCGTTAACAAAACCAATGTCCTGGTTAGTGATATAAACTTTGGCAACGAGTGTATCATTTGGCACAATTTTCACCACAGGCTCACTGGTGTTGGCAACAAAGCCGGGATGGGCTTTGAGGTCAAAGACTTTGCCACTTTCGGGTGCTTGTAATTTCTGATAGGTTAACGTTAACTGGGTTTGGCTGAGTTGGCTCTCGATTTCTTGGAGTCGTTTTTGGTTTTCAACAATAATTTTAGTGAGTTGGCTGTCAATTTCGGCAATCCGTTGTTCGTTTTGGGCAATTAGCGTTCGCAGTTCTTCTTCTGAGAGCGCCATAGTATTTTGTTTGCGTTCCTGGGCTTGCTGAATCGCTTTCTCTAACCGTTCCTGTTCTTTCTGGAGACGGGCGACTTCGGCGGCGCTGCTGTCGGTGTCTTGTTTCTGACGCAGATATTGGAGTTCCCCGAATGCACCTTCTCGCCACAGATTTTCTAGGCGATCGGTAATTTCTCGGTTAAAGGCTAACACTTGTACGGCATCGGCAAGTTGGATTTGGGTTTGAGTCAGTTGTCGGTTGATTTGTTCGACTTCTAAATCTGCCGCCGCTACGCGAGAGTTATACTCGTTTTGGCTTGCCTGTAGGCGTTGCCGTTGTGCCAAGGTTAAACCGGTAGGATCTCCGGTGAGTTGGGCTTGATAGAAGTTCTTTTCTGCCACTAAAGCCGCCCGATTTTTGGTCAGTGAGGCAATTTGGGGCGGGAGTTTCTCAGGCAGATTTTCCGGATCAATAGCAACGGCTTTGCCCGTCATCTGAGCTTGATAAAATTGATTTTCTTGGATTAAAGCGGCGCGAATTTGCTGGAGGGATTTAAATTGAGCTTGAGCCGCTGTTTGGTCAAAGGTGAGTAGGGTATCCCCTTTTTCGACGCGATCGCCTTCTTCAATGTCTACCACGCCAACAACCCCACCTTGGGGGGCTTGTACTTCTTTGACAGCCGCTTTGGGTTCGAGTTTCCCTTGGGCGGGAATGGCTTCTTCAATTTTCGCCAAAAATGCCCATCCGACGGTTAATGTCGTCACCCCAATAATCGCTACCACAATCATGCGGGGCCACAGGGGAGATTGTTGCAGGATAACGGGTTGATCAAATTCCGGGGGGTGCGTTGTCCGCCGAGTAGTTCCGGCTTTGGTTGCGGTTTTCACCGACTGTGCGGGCGATCGCGTGGCAAGGGGTTGGCTGGATGATCCGTTGCGTTGATTCATGATATAATTAGTCCTTCCTCATTGATCATTGGTCATTGGTCATTCGTCCCTGTTTCCTCTCAAACCAATTTCGTCATATTGAGGTCTTGAAAAGAAACAAAGGACATAAGACAAATACCTTAAAGTTGAGCGTCTTGCTGTTGATAGAGGCAGTAGTAGCGCCCTTGCAGTGCCATCAGTTCGTCATGGGTTCCTTGTTCAACGACTGATCCTTTATCCATCATTAAAATGACGTCGCTGTTGCGAATGGTACTTAAACGGTGGGTGATGAAAAAGACAGTGCGTCCTTTGAAGGCTTCAATTAAATTTAAACAAACTTGTCGTTCCGTGTCATAGTCGAGGGCGCTGGTGGCTTCATCCAAAATTAAGAGTCGCGGATTTTGTAGTACCGTGCGGGCAATAGCAATTCGCTGGCGTTGTCCCCCTGATAAGGATGATCCTCGTTCCCCGACTCTTGTATTGTAACCACTGGACAACCCCATAATAAACTCATGAGCGGCGGCGACTTTAGCGGCTTCAATGATTTCCTCGGCGCTAGCATCGGGATTGGTGAGGGCAATATTATCTTGTACCGTACCATCAAACAGCAGACTATCCTGGGGTACAATCCCTACCTGACGCCGCAGAGAATAGAGTTCAACTTTGGAGATATCGTAGTTGTCGATGAGAATTCTGCCGGAATCAACATCATAGAGGCGGGGTAACAGTTTCATTAACGTACTCTTACCCGAACCACTTTGACCGACAATCCCGACAAATAAGCCAGCCGGAAAATGCAGGTTAATATTGGTTAATTGCCAAGGACCACTCGTACCAAAGCGAAAGGAGAGATTTTCATACTCCACTTCCCCTTTAATCGCAGGCATAGGAATATTTAAGCGATCCGCCTCATCCGCTTCTTGGGGGCTATCCACAATATCACTTAACCGTTCTAAGGATAGCGCCGTTTCTTGGAAATTCTGCCACAGTTGGGCTAATCGGAGTAGGGGACTGGTAACATAGCCGGAAATAATTCGGAAAGCGATTAATTGTCCCAAGGTTAACTGCCCATCTAACACCAGATAAGCACCCACCCATAGGACTAACAAAGCGGAGAGTTTATTCAAGAAATTACTCGCTGAACCCGCTGTTGTGGACGTTAACACCGTCTTAAATCCTGCCGATACATACCGGGCATAGCGTTCCTGCCATTGCCAGCGCGTTCGCAACTCGATATTTTGCGCTTTTACGGTTTGAATCCCGGACATGACTTCGACTAAATAGGATTGTGTCTGGGCGTTCCGTTCGGCTTTAGTTCGCAGTTGGCGACGGACAATCGGTGAAACAATTACGGTTAACAACACAAATAGGGGAATAATCGCCAAGGAGACAATGGTTAGCACCCAGCTATAAATAAACATGACTACGATGTACAACACGGAAAACACCGCATCTAACACCACGGTCAACGCCGTTCCCGTCAGAAACTGACGAATATTTTCCAACTCATTAATTCGACTTGCCAGTTCCCCCACTGGACGCTTTTCAAAATACCGCAACGGTAAGCGAACTAAATGGTCAATAATCTCCGACCCCAGATGCATGTCAATCCGGTTCGTGGTATCCACAAATAGATAGGTTCGGAAACTGGTTAATAGCGCCTCAAAAACGGCAATGATCACCAGGAACAACCCCAGCACATGCAGCGTATCAATACTGTTTTGGACAATCACCTTATCGATGATCACCTGAATCATCAATGGATTCGCCAATCCAAATAGCTGCACAAAAAACGAGGCGATAAACACCAAAATTAAGACACGGCGATAGCGCACCAGAGACGGGAGAAACCATTGCAAGCCAAACCGTTGCTGCGGCGTGTGCTTTGTCCGTTGTACCAGCAGCACTGGGATCGCTTCCGGCGACTGCCCATCTTCGGTTGTCGGTAAACTATCCAGTAAATCAGCAGGTTTGCGGCGGACAATCCCCAGTTCTGGCACGCCCAGCAGCAATTCCCGGGGCTTGGCTTCATAGAGAACGGCAAAGCCTTCATACCAAGGAACCAAGGCGGGGGTTTGCAGGCGACTAATCGATTGGGGTGGTACATTTACCAATTGGGCATGTAAACCGATTAAATCCGCCACCGCCCCGCATAGAGGTAACGACAGCCCCCCCGTTCGCTGCATCTGTTCATTAAGTACCCGACGAATTACATCGCGGCGAAAGGGCATTTCTAAATGCTTACTCACCATTTGGAAACAGGCAAGGGTACTATCGAGGAGTCCTTTCCCTCGGACATGGGGATATTTGCGGCGTCGGTCAGGGGTTTGATCTACGTCCTCTGTGGCTTCTGGCGGTTTATCGGGGGCATAGGGGATACTATCGTTGCCATGATTATCGTCTAGCCAAGGGTCATCGTCGGTAGTTAGGGGGATCTGTTCGCCAACCACTGTAACGGGGATGGTAGGGGGTTCGGTTTGAGTTTCCCCGACTAAATCCGATTCGCGAAACCCGATAATCCGGGCGGGGGTAGATCCTTGGATGTCCAATCCCTGAGAAATTGCTTCTGGCGTCAGCCGACTCCCCACGGGAAAATCTTTGACGACACTCCCGCCACTGACAAACCACACCCGATCCGGCGTCAGGAGTTCAGTGGCGTCGGTCATAGGATAGAGGTAACGCACCTGGGCATCCGGGTAAGCGTTTTTTGCCAGTTCTTTGAGATTCATAATCCCACTGGCTTGGCGCACCAACTCCGCGCCGATTAACTCGAAGGCTTCGATGACACTGCACTGGTTTTGGAACGCAGCGGTAGCGGTGGGTTCCTGTGCCATCAGCGCTAAAAACTGGGCGCTGGGGATAGTTAAGCAGACTGACTCCGTTGATGCGATCGCGGTTTCACAAGGGATACCCCGGATCAGACTCACCCAACCCAGAATTGCGCCCGGTTTCAGCAAGTCCAGGGTGACGGGTTTTTGAGTGGTTTGTTCGTAACTCAAAAGACGCGCCTTTCCCTCATAGAGAATTGAGATCTGAGAGGGAATTTTGTCTCGCACCAGGATCGGTTGACCCATGCGATAGCGCAACAGTTGACTTTTTTGGGCCAACTTGGTTAGGGTCGAGGTGTCAAGTTGATTGAAGGGAAATATATCTGCCAGAAAATCCTGAATCGTTGTCTTTGTGTAGGTCATGGGCAAGCCTCAGGGAATAGCATTGTAGAGACGTAGCATGCTACGTCTGGACAGGGTTTAGGATTGAACGGGTGTACCTAAAGATATTTGTTGTCGCAGTTGTTCTTTTAACCAGGTGGTAAACATTTCATCCAGGAGTCGCTGACGCATGGCATCATCTAGTTGTACGGGTAAAAACTTTTCTAAACGAATGACGATAAACCAGTCCCCCAAGCGGGTAGGGGGTAGAAGTTGACCGGGTTGGCTAACGGTTAACATTTGCGCCAAGGTGGGGTGGGGTATACTCAGTTCTACAGGTCCGACTAATCCGCCTGTTTGCGCCTCTGGTCCTTGGGAATAATCCCTGGCAAGTTCATTAAACGATTGTTCTCCTTCTTGGATACGAAAATAGAGTTCTTGGGCAATAGCCGCCTCCTTTGTCCGAATCAGGGAATAAATTACCCGATCTAACCGTCCTTTGCGCTTGAGGAAATAGGATTCAATCTTATGTCCCCAGGTCGCCTGTTTAAATTTTTCCAGCTTCAGTCCTCGAACCGCTAACTCTTCAACTTGTTCTAAGGTTAAGTCTTGGCGATCGCGCCACGCTTGACGCTCTTCCTCGGAAGTTAGCTGATTTTTAGTATAGAACTGCTCGCAAGCAGCATTTTTTTCTTCGTCGGTACAATCTATGGTGGCAATGGCTTGATCAATAATGATTTCTCGCAATAACTGAGGGAGTAATTGATATTTGGCTAACAGGGGAATTACTTCTTCAGCCGTGATGGTTTGGTCGCCAACCTTTAAAATGGCAGTCATCGTGGTGAGAAGCCTCTCAAGGTAGTGTTTTCAATAGCTTGTAGACTGGGTGATTTCCAAGATAACATCTTGATTCAACCGAATGTTATCCTTCAGCACCAATATTAATTGAAAGTTTATGAAAGTTAAGATTTTTCCTTGGGGCGAGGATTTTGTTAAATTTTTTGTTCAACGGTAATAATTCGTCAACGAGTCGATGCGCCCTACTTGTTCCCTTGAGAAGCAAACTACGTCCTTCCTAAGGGTTTGAATCTTGTTAACATTTCTTAGTACAGTGTACAGAATTTAGGGCGACAGCGATACAAGTGTGAATATCGGCATTGGTTTTAATCGCTCCCGGTGTAATATGAGTAGCACAGGCGAAATATCCGCGATCGCGCAATGCCTGAATCAGATGTTCTCGTTTGGGGATATCCAAACGCCCTCGGCGTCCAATTTCCGCCAAGGTATAAAAGTAGGGGGGGAAATCGGCTTCTGCTTCCATGAGGCTGAGGAGTTGTACCCGTTTTGACCAGTTCCACTTTTCAGCTAATCCCTGCATCTGTCTTAACCAAGATTTATTATGCAACAGTCCCAGCCACAGCGGACCACTCAGAGTGAGAGATTTGTGGTCATGATCACAAACTACACGCCCTAATTGACGCCAGGACACAGTTTGATAATTGCCACAGTGATGACAGTAACCCAGAAATCCGTAATTTTGCAGCGTCAACGGCTGATTTTTGACCAAACGCACCATCAGGCGATAGGTTTGACCCGTAAACAGGGAGAAAATCGGCTCAATCCCCAAACCCTTGGCAATGGCTTGCTGCTGAAGTTTACCAATCACCACTCGCAATCCTTGTTCCTGGGCGGCGGGATGGTTGCGGGGATAGGCCCCATAAAAGCCTAAACTACTTTCTGAAGCATGACCCGTCAGCTTGCGCCCATCGGTACTGGTGAGATAGAGGAGTCCGCCTAGTTTCAGCGCCCAGAGGCTAGTATCCAGATAGGGAGTAGGGGAACCAAAGCAATCCACATCGATGAAATCGTAGTAATCTCGGCGGTTATAGCACTCAAAAAAGACCTGATTGGCGTCGAGATGGGTAAGGGTAGCTTTATGGCTGGCGATCGCGCCTGCTAAATTTTGCTGTAAAATCGGGTTCAGCTCAGGATTTCCCTCATTCACCCAGATCCAATCGGCTTGACTTTCCAAACTATAGCGTAGAGAACGCACTCCACAGCCACTCATCGCATCAATTACTCGTAAGTGACCAATTTTAGACTTATAAATTGTTGCAGCTAAAACCCCTAAATCTCGCACCACTTGCGTCCCTGGGCGATAAAACGCATTACCAATTTTAAATGTGGCGTTGCCTTCTGTATGTTCGGTTAAATTTCGGGTCATTGTTTGCGCTTTTGAGTCTTATCTTATTTTTCAAATAAGTAATGTACACAGATCCCCGACTTCTCAAAGAAGTCGGGGATCTTGCTTGGATAGACTGTACTTCATACCAAGTTGCATTCAAAGATCTAGCTTTCCCTCCCCCTGCTTCCCCTGCTTCCCCTGCTTTTCCTATCTACTATGTTTGAGCGCAACTCGGTATCAGAACACCTTTTATCTGGCGCTATACCCACCGTCGATCACTAATTCAGACCCTGTAATAAAACTGGATTCATCAGAAGCCAGAAACAACGTAGCATAGGCAACATCGCTAGGTTTACCAATTCGACCGAGGGGATACATTTTGCCCAACTCTTCCTTGCTTTTCCCCCGTTCTTTAGCACCGTAATCTGCCATCTGCGTATCTACAATACTGGGATGAACTGAGTTAATGCGTACCTGTTGGGGAGCGAATTCCATCGCCGCATCTTTGGTCATCGTGCGTACAGCGCCTTTACTTGCACCGTACAAGGTTTGCCGGGGAACACCGAGTAAGCCAGCCGTGGAAGAAATATTGACAATTGAACCGCCATCCTGTTGAGCCATTAATGGCGCACAATACTTCATGCCGAGGTAAACGCCTAAAGCATTGACATTCATCATTTTGTGCCAATCGTCTACCGTTGTTTTCGCCATTTCTTTGTAGAAGAGAATCCCGGCATTATTAACCAGGATATTGGGTATACCCCAGACAGTTTGCGTTTCATTTAAAGCTCGTTGCCAATCCTCTGGTGAGGCAACATCGTGCTGGTAGAATTGAGCTTTGCCACCTACCTGCTCAATCTGGCTGATGGTGTCTCGACTCTTCTGTTCGTCAATGTCCGTTACCACTACCTTTGCCCCTTCTGCTCCCAGTAGTCGTGCGATCGCCTGTCCAATGCCAGCACCACCACCTGTGACTAGAGCAATTTTGTTATCGACTCGACCCATAATGCTATCTTTACCCAATGGAATATTAGAACTATCCGCTACAGTAGACAGAACAAGCTATAATCTACATCTTTCTTGAGCTAGAGTTCTGGGATTGATCCAGATCAGGTATTGACTTAGCCACAACAGCTTGCTATTGTGTCCAGTAACAGGCATCTCGTTAACGATTCATAGAAAGCCCTCAGCTATGCTCAACTACAACAACTACTTTTATTTTTGGTTTACGGAGGTTCACCGGAGGTGAGCAGAGTTCCTCATGGAACCTCCCCGGTGGACCGCAGAGCAAAAGCTGCGGTCTTTTTGTTTTTTAAGGAGTATCTGATGACAACCTACCTGAGTAACTGGTTTACCTTATTTTACTTTTTTTGGTTCGGAGGCGGTTCCGGGTAGGTGATGCTGCGTTAAATTTTCTCAGAACCCGGAACCAGCAAGGAACCGGGTTTTTTTGTTGTCCACTGATTGTATAAAGGAATTAGTCTGATGTTGAATGCTACACTTGCCACTCAATCCGATCGCCAAACTCTAGTTCATCTGTCGGATCATATCGCCTTCGGGGGTGAGGAATTGGTGATAATTGCCGGTCCTTGTACGGTTGAGAGTCGATCACAGATGGAAACCGTCGCCACTCAACTGCAACGTGCCCCGGTTCAGGCGTTACGCGGCGGTGCTTTCAAACCTCGCACGTCTCCTTACTCGTTCCAAGGTTTAGGGGTAGAGGGATTAGAAATATTATCCCAGGTGCGATCGCGTCATCAGATTCCGGTGGTGACGGAAGTTATGTCCATTACCCAAATCGAGTTAGTCGCTGCCCATGCTGATATGCTTCAGGTGGGCAGTCGTAATATGCAAAACTTTGATTTACTCAAAGCCTTGGGTGAAGTTGATCAACCGATTCTGCTGAAGCGGGGATTAGCGGCGACTCTAGAAGAATTCGTTATGGCAGCCGAATATATTCTCAGTCATGGGAATTCTCAAGTGGTGCTGTGTGAACGAGGGATTCGCAGTTTCGATACCTATACCCGGAATGTCTTAGATTTAGGGGCAGTTGTGGCACTCAAGCAGATGACTTCATTGCCTGTGATTGTAGACCCTTCCCATGCCACGGGCAAACGGGAATTAATTTCCCCGTTAGCGAAAGCGGCTGTCGCCGTGGGTGCAGATGGATTAATCATCGAGTGTCATCCCGAACCGGAAAAATCCGTATCGGATGCCCGTCAAGCGTTATCGTTAGACGATATGGTGGAGTTGGTTCACAGCTTACACCCCATCGCCGCCGCCGTCGGGCGAAAAATTCCAGCCAGTTTAGCGGCTGTGTCAGCCTGATCTGTAATTTTCGCGATCGCGCAAACCCAACAGAGGGCTATTTTTCAAATTGAGTTTTCGACTGATGCGATCGCAGTCGTTCCCCCCAGAAATGCAAACCCATACCCCGCGACAGAAAATCAGTAAATCGAATTTTTGGGATATTATGTGTTATTTTTTCTCAGCTTGTGACGATAGTTAAGGCATCATTGTAGAGACGTTGCATGCAACGTCTCTACATAAATGATGTGTCCTAACAGCCATGGCGGTTGCTATATAACCCAGTCCGCGCAGGCGGACTACCCTTCGGGAAGGCTTCGCATACATTTGTGTAGAAGCGATTTCAATCGCCTTAGCAAAAGGGTGTAATAAAGGCGGATTTGGTATCAGAGGCTCTATCAGTGTAAAAATGACCATCAAATCCATAATCTTTGGGAGCATCCCAATTTGGCACGTTGGCTCTTTGAATAGGGCTGAAACCCTTGGAATTGCGTTACTTTAGGTAATGCTTTGTCCAAAACGGGATGCTCCCTAATCTTTCCACATCCTTACGGTGAATCATCCCATTCTGGGGTTAAACGCCGATAGTCATAATCTCTAGCTCCGGGATGACAACTGATGCATCCAGCCGCCGTCAATGTCGGAGGTAAATCAACACGGGGATGAAGTGCTTTAAAATACCGTGATTCAGTCACACGAAAGGGCGTTTGCTCATCTTCTGCTAAAGGACGAGAAAAGGTTCGTAAATAATTCCAGACAATAAAGATAAATGGACGCGGAATCTGCTCTAACCGTT
>NZ_JBKHHI010000189.1:0-12092 GCF_046539235.1 Coleofasciculus sp. | reverse complement strand
TTTCCCGTTCATGATAAATCGCCCTAGCAATACCAATCCGTTGGCGTTGTCCCCCCGATAAACGTACCCCGCGTTCACCTACCCCCGTCTTTATCCCATCGGGTAACTGCTCAATCAATTCCTCAAGCTGCGCGGCTGCTATAGCCTTATACAATCGTTCCTCATCAATTTGAGCATCAGGTACGCCAAAGGCAATATTCCGTTCTATCGTATCATCGGTCAGAAAAATAGACTGGGGAATATACCCAACTAGATTTTGCCAAGAGCGCAGATTATCATAGATGGATACACCATCGACTTTAATATCTCCACTCTCTAGCTCCAACAGCCCTAGTATCACATCCACTAATGTCGTCTTTCCCGCTCCCGATTTGCCAATTAGGGCAATGGATTCCCCTTTCTTAATCTTAAACGAAATCTGGTCAAGCGATAGTTCGGAAGCTTCCGGGTAACGATAGGTCACATTAATCAGCTCAATTTGATTCGCAAAACTAAGCGTTTGATTTCCTTTATTTGTCCCATGAGCTGATCCATTGACCCTTGCATCTGGCAGGCTTTCAAGACGATTATGAATTCTCTGTTTCTCTATTTCCTTGAGATCTAAGTAGAGCATATTCAGCGCATAGCTAGAGGTTCGCATTTTTGCCATGGACTGAACAAATTGGCTTGATGCTGGGATTAAGCGTACTGACGCCACCGCAAAAACACCCATCACAGCGGTCAAATCTTGTCCACTTTCCGTGAAGAACATGTGAAATAGAGAGACAAAGAGAACAACAAATACAATCAAACTCGTCTTAATAAAAATGTTTGGTAATATATTTGCCGCTTGTGATAAAGTAGCGGCTCTAGCATATTTCTGAGCCTGTTGGTCTATTTGATTTTCAAAATAGGATTCACACCCAATCACCCGTGTTTCTTTTAATCCACCTAGACCGTGGTTAATCGTACTAATCATTTCTTTTTGAGTTTGCGATTGGATTCTGCCCCATCGCTTAAATCTATGCCCAAATTTACTAAATAACAAAAATGTGGGGACTAAAACAACCAAAACCATGACCAAGAGCAGGGAATTGCTATATGCCATTAATCCTGTTAAAACCCCAATCACAATCCCATTGGTTACAAATATGAGTAACGCGAGCAAACAACCATTTGTAAACATGTTTGTCTCGGTAATAATATTCCTAATAATACTGGCTGTGTTTTGATTTAAGTGAAATGTATAAGGTGCTTTTAAATATGCCTTGAGTAACCGAGATATTAAGATTGATTTTTGCTTATGGGTGTATCGATATATATAGGTTTGAGTCAGAAAATAGAGCAGTGCTTGAATACAAAAAACTGCAATAATTATAAATCCGACGATGGGGATAAATTGCTGGGGGGATTGCAATCCTGACTTTCGATAAGCCCAGTCGAGTACAGTGATACTCTGAATCGATTCTGGGTTGGACGCTAGGCTGATGAAAGGACCGACTAAGCCAATACCAAAGGCTTCTAGGATTGAGGTGAAGATAAATACAAATAAGAGGAATATAAGACTTTTCCGGCTTCCCGTCAAAACGTATAAAACTTTGGAAAGGTACTCAATCATCTGGATAAGTGTTTGTTTTAGTTTTAGAGTCTATTTACCTGAACCGCCAGCTAGGTGAAAGGGCGCACGTCTGTCATGCGTGTCAATTTAAGCGCCAAAAGCTCGACTGGCAATCTTTTCACCCTCATCCCCTAACCCTTTCTCCCTTCATGGGAGAAGGGGAACCCTCCAATAAAGACGCTTCCAAAACACACTTGGAAGATGACTTCCATCCCGCTTCCTTATTGCTCCCCTCTCCCCTGGTGGGAGAGGGGCTGGGGGTGAGGGGGTTGAGCTTAAGTTGACACCAATGAAGCCTATGCGCCCCTACGGATGACCTTTTTTGATAAACGGTATTTTCTTTGAGCGGCAATACACATAGAATGCAGAAAGTGGGTTGGGTTATGATCACAGTGTTGGTTTTCTAATAAAAGGCTATAGCTAAATTCACTTACAATTGGGTTGGGTAGGTAGTTTATCCCGCACTCTCCTAATTTTAGAGTATAGATAGCTCAACTGTTAACCCTTAACTCTTAAGAAACACTTTTTATCACAGAGGGTTGAGAAGAGGGCGACCCGAACCCATTAAGTAGCTGGAGTTGTTAATTGGTGCAAGCGGGTCGCCCCTACTTGTCACGGTATGTGGTGCAACGTGAGTTGTAGGGACGTTGCATGCAACGTCTCTACAACTATCTTTTCGGTTCCACCCAGATGTGACTAAACCCGCCCCGACTCAGGGTTCTAGACTTCCGGTGAAAACTCAGGTCGCCCCTCCAGGTTCACCACAGGTGTTTTTTCGTACCAGGAATTACCCAGCAACACCACTTATGAGGGCAAAGGTGCGTTACGCTAGGCTAACGCACCCTACAGATAGAGGCTGTGCGTAAGTCCTACTTACCTGATGGAACCATCGCCTTTGTCGGAAATCCCTAAGAAACATGCTTGGAACCTCAGTCAGGGCGGGTTAGGCGACTAACGGGTCAAACCAATTCGATTTGCGAATCATCCCCAATCATAAAGCGCAACGCCTTGGGACGCCGTGGCGCTACACTCAACTTTGCCCGTTGTCCAATCACACTGTCCACTATCCGCTGCTGTACCCCAATCACCTTCGCCCCCTGTAAAATCACACTATGTTCTAAGTCCGTATCAACCAGCGTAACCTGGTCAGCTACACTACTATAAGGACCAATAAAACAATTTTCCAGATGACAATTGCTGCCAATGGTCACTGGTCCACGAATCGTACAGTTGACCACTTGGGAACCCTGACCAATCTTGACCCGCCCAATCACCTGACTATTTTCATCAACCTCACCCTGAACAGCGGTTTCCAAGAGGGTATCCAAAATAACCCGATTGGCTTCCAATAGGTCATCTTTCTTTCCCGTATCCAGCCACCAACCTTGTAACTGGAAGGATTCCACCTTTTTGGGTTGGTCAATCAGATATTGAATCGCATCGGTAATTTCCAGTTCCCCTCTAGCCGAGGGTTGGATATTCGCGATCGCCTGGTGAACTGTGTTAGAAAATAGATAAATCCCCACCAGTGCCAGATTTGAGGGTGGCACTTTGGGTTTTTCCACCAACTGCAAGACTCGCCCTTCCTCATCCACCTTTGCCACGCCAAAGGCGGTGGGATTGGGAACGGAACACAGCAGGGTGAGGGCATCTAGATTTCGCTGTTGAAAGCGTTCGATAAATAGGCTCAAGTCACTTTGTACCAGGTTATCACCCAGATACATTAAAAACGGTGCATCCCCGATAAACGGTTGAGCAATCTTGACCGCATGTGCCAATCCCGCTGGTTGTTCTTGGAGGATATACGTAATCTTAGCCCCAAAGCGATCGCCTGTTCCGGTTTTGGTCTTCACTTCTTCTCCGGTTTCTGGACTGATAATAATTCCGATATCGGTAATCCCTGCGGCGACTATGGCTTCAATTCCATACCACAAAATCGGTTTATTGGCAACAGGTACGAGTTGTTTTGCCCCAGTATAGGTTAGGGGGCGTAGGCGCGTTCCTTTTCCGCCGGAAAGAATTAGTGCTTTCATTAGAAGTTGTTGAGATTGGCTGGATTATCGCCGGGACATAAATCTCTGGAACTTAAAGCCCAAGTGAGCGAAGTTTGTAGTCAGCGCTTCAGCGCTGGTGGCACTAAAGTGCCTACTACGAACAGCGAAGTTTGTAGTCAGCGCTTCAGCGCTGGTGGCACTAAAGTGCCTACTACGAACAGCGAAGTTTGTAGTCAGCGCTTCAGCGCTGATGGCACTAAAGTGCCTACTACGAACGAATGACGAATGAACGGTAGTGCCATTCCACCTAAAATTATATCCTTAGAGTCTATGTTCAAAGGGGTAGGTCTGACCAAAGCTCTTTCAAGGGTGAATCGCGAATCACAGAAGCGATATCGGCTTGTTGTTCATGCGTAAGCTGGGTTTTCCACTTGGACATACTGATGCGGGGATCGCGGTAGACACTAAAATATGCCTTAGATTTATCAGATAACTGGCGTTCACCAGCGGTTGATTCCTTGATAAAGTCACGAGTGGTTTGACCCAGTTCCCAACCCACGAAGTCAAAGATTTCCGTAATTTTGCCCTGGGGATCATTGCATAAATCTTCATAGACGACGACTAATCCCTGGTCATAAGAGCGAGTATACTCAACCAAGGGTTCAACTTGGATACGCCAGATTACAGCATCTAACTGCATATCTGACATTTCTTCCAAGCGATCGCGATACTCAGACAAGAAATTCCCCCCAATGGCGTCAATTGACCGCCGCATCCCTTCTATTTTCTCCGACTGGGAGCGCTGGTTAAACTGATTGAGTTCTTTCCCTTTAAGCGTAGACGCAATTCTACCAAAGGGATTACGGATCATCCCAATCAACTTAGGTTGTAGCACCTCACACAGGCGGGGTAAGAGGGGGGTGGGGAAATTCACATCCTTAATTAGGATAGGAGTCTGTGGAGTTAGTTTAGTTTGACCATACCAGTGATAGAGAAGCTTTAGGGCTTCTACACGAGTACCCAAACTATGCAGCAGATGTAAAAGTTGGGGATTTTGCCAGCGAAAGCTTTTGGCGGGAAATGGGGGTAAATCAACGTCATGGTCAAAATTAGAACACACAGAAGCAAAGCGGTGACGTAATTCCTCAACGTCGGCTGACTCTAAATCACTCCGCCAATCTTTGTAACCTTTTGAGCGACCAAAGGGTTCGTATTTATACACACAATGTTCGTAGGTGTTCATCATCTGACCTAGCCACGTTGTACCCGAACGCCCAGGACCGGTAATGAGAACATAGTTAAAGGCTGAGTCATCCTTTGTCAACTGGGTTGTATTGCCACGACGGGTTGGATTAAACTGATCAGACATTATCGGTGAGCATGGAGTTGTTTGAGCATTTGCCGCAGTGCTGTGCGCCAATGGGGGGGATGAGTACCTAAAACGGCGGATATTTTCTTGCTAGAGAGTACGGTATAGGCGGGACGGGGGGTGGGTATGGGATATTCTGAGGTATTAATCGGCACAACTTGCTGCACGTTTAAGGGAAAGCCTAGTTGTCGAGCTTCCTCAAATATAGCTACAGCAAAATCATACCAACTAATGGCACCACTATTGGTATAGTGATAGATACCTGTAACAGACTCCGAGTTGAGGTGGAGAATTAACTGCGCGATCGCACTGGCTAAGTCCCCTGTCCAGGTTGGCGCCCCCACCTGATCCACAACCACTCGCAGTTCCTCCCGTTGAGTCCCGACTCTTAACATGGTCTTAACGAAGTTACCTTTCCCGTGAACCCCATACACCCAAGCTGTTCTAATAATAACAGCGCGATCGCACGCCTGTTGTACTCCTGTTTCTCCTAAAAGCTTTGATTTCCCGTAGGCGTTTAAGGGATTGGGTGTATCCGTTTCAGTATAGGGTGTATTTTTTCGCCCATCAAAGACATAATCGGTAGAAATGTGAATTAAACTGGCTCCCAGCTCTTGGGCGGTTTCTGCCATAATTGCGGGAGCTGTCCCATTAATCGTATTTGCCAGTTCAGCTTCGCTTTCGGCTTTGTCTACGGCGGTGTAGGCGGCAGCATTTACAATAAAGTTAGGCTTAATGTCCCGAATAACCTGACGAATTTGATCCGGTTGCGTCAAATCCAACCCCTGGCGGTCAACACCAATCACCTCTCCCCATGAGGTTAGGGTGTGTTGGAGTTCACTCCCCAGTTGTCCAGCCATACCGATGAGTAAGATTCGTGTCATGGGTAAACATCTGCTGTTTTTAAAGGTTGACCAGCTTGGTCTTTTGCCGATAATATTGGCTCAGTGGTGAGTTGCCAGTCAATTGCCAAGTCGGGATCATTCCAGAGTAGGGTTCTTTCGTGTTGTGGAGCGTAGTAATCCGTGGTTTTATACAATACCTCGGCTACCTGTGACACCACGTAGAACCCATGGGCAAATCCTTCGGGTATCCAAAGCTGGCGCTTATTTTCAGCACTCAAGAGACAGCTTACCCATTGTCCGAATGTCGGAGAACTTTTGCGGATATCGACGGCTACATCCAGTATTTCGCCAACAACCACGCGCACGAGCTTTCCCTGAGGTTGCTGGATCTGATAGTGTAGTCCTCGTAGGACGTTCTGCCCAGAACGGGAATGACCATCCATGACAAACTCAGCCGTGATATTTGCTGTTTCGGCAAAAGCTTGGTGATTGTAGCTTTCTAGGAAAAAACCACGCTCATCGCTAAAGACGCGGGGTTCAATAATCAAGACTTCGGGAATTTTAGTCGGAATAATTTTCATTGGGGTTATTTTCCCTGTAATTCCATGAACAGTTCAAGAATAAGGATTCGTTCCGATGCCGTTATTGGGGGGGAAGATGATATCATTTTGCCCTTACACAGAAACGTTTCTTGAACGCCTAAGGAACACAAAAGGACAAATTATACCTCTAGAATAGAAGTTATCTTAGTCAATTGAAAAGCTACTGAAGTTAAGAAGTATGACCCGCATTGGGGTAGTCACCATTGGCAGAAATGAAGGGGAACGACTGATTCGCTGTCTAAAGTACGCGATCGCACTCCTTCCCCAGGATACACCAATTATATACGTAGACTCCGGTTCCACCGATGGCAGCGTGGAAGCGGCGGAATCCCTGGGTGTGCAAGTGATCAACCTGGATATGTCACGCCCCTTCACCATGGCGCGGGGACGCAACACGGGATTCAGATACCTCATCGAACAGTTCCCAGATATCAAATACGTCCAGTTTATCGACGGCGACTGCGAACTCATTCCTGGCTGGATTGAAAAAGCCACCGAAACCCTGGATAATGATCCTAAATTAGCGATCGCCTGTGGACGACGGCGGGAACGATTCCCTGATGCTTCAATCTATAACCGCCTCGCTGATATGGAATGGAACACCCCCGTAGGTGAAGCTAAAGCCTGTGGCGGGGATGCTTTAATCCGCGTTAGCGCCATTCGAGAAGTAAACGGCTACAACGAAACTCTAATTGGCGGAGAAGAACCAGAAATGTGTATTCGCCTGCGTCAAAGGGGTTGGAAAATTCGTCGTATTGATGCCGATATGACCTATCATGATGCGGCAATGCTCAAGTTTAGCCAATGGTGGAAGCGCTCTATCCGAGGCGGTTGGGCAGTTGCAGAAGGTGCAGCGATGCACGGTAAACCCCCAGAACGGTATATGATCCGAGAAAGTCTCAGTGGTTGGATATGGGGACTGTTTATCCCTCTGCTAGCGTTGGGACTTGCCTGGTTCACATCGGGGCTGACTCTACTTCTATTTCTGGGGTATCTTATTTTAGTATGGCGCATCTATCGATATCGCCGTAGCTACTTTGATGATCGACCTTCCCACGCTTGGTTGTATGCTATTTTCTGTGTCATGTTTAAATTTCCCCAGGTTATCGGACAAATCAAATACTGGTTGACACGATGGCGGGGTCAGCAAGCAACATTGATTGAATATAAAACAGCAGCCTAGTTAACTGAAGATTACATGGATTTGTCGGAATGATTGGGTGGGGTACCGTAACACTGATTACACAGATTTATGGGAATGATTGGGGTGGGTTGGGGATTTTAGTCGCACTGATTACACAGATTCAGTATGAGACAAGGCACGGATGGTTAGATGGTTACATTCATGAAACATCTTGGCTGTGTCAATTGGTGTCCTATTTGTTATCACAAACACCTGAACTCAATCTGGGTGAGCTACGCCTGTTACAACCTAGTCCGCGCAGGCGGACTACCCTTCGGGAAGGCTTCGCCTATGTTTGTGTAGCAGCGATTTCAATCGCCTCCTCTTGCTGCTGCGATCGCGTCCGCCCCTACAATTGATTTATGAGTTCTTGTGGTTGCTAACCCGGCTTTAGGCATTGAGGAGATCATTAATGCGAATCGCGATTGTGGGATGTGGCTTTGTCGCCGATTATTATATGAAAACCCTTCCCGGTCATCCTGAATTGGAACTGGTGGGGGTGATGGATCGGGATCAAGATCGGGCTTCCCGATTTTCAGCTTACCATTCCGTGCCGACTTATCCTACCCTCGATGAACTAATTGAGGATAGTAATGTTGAGTTGGTGGTTAATCTCACCAACCCCAGCAGCCACTTCGCCGTATCGAAAGCTTGTTTAGAGGCGGGGAAGCATGTCTATTCAGAAAAGCCTCTGGCAATGGAATTGTCGCAAGCCGAGGAACTGGTAGACTTAGCCGAGAAACGAGGTTTGTATATCTCCTCCGCACCCTGTAACCTCCTGGGAGAAACCGCCCAAACAATTTGGAAAGCCCTGCGAGAAAAGGCGATCGGACGGGTACGATTAGTGTATGCGGAAATCGATGATGGACTGGTTCACAAGATGCCCTACAAAAAATGGTCGAGTGAATCGGGTATCCCTTGGCCCTATCAAGATGAGTTTGAGGTTGGTTGTACGTTAGAACATGCAGGTTATTATGTCACCTGGTTAGCCGCCTTTTTTGGTCCGGCGCAAACCGTTACAGCGTTCTCATCTTGCTTAATTCCGGATAAAGAAACAGATGTTCCCTTAGCGGTGGAAGCACCCGACTTTTCGGTGGCTTGTATCAAATTTGCCTCAGGGGTGGTTGCTCGGTTAACCTGTGGTATTGTTGCCCCTCATGACCACACCTTGGAGATAGTCGGGGATGAAGGAATACTGTGTACCAAGGATTGTTGGTATTATCGGTCTCCCGTTTATATTAAACGGCGAATCAGCATCAGGCGGAAAATGTTCATCAGCCCTTGGAAGCGAAAATATCCCCTTGTCGGGAAAGCCACTCGATATCGCTATCGGGGTTCCCAGCAAATGGACTTTTTTCGCGGTGTGGCTGAACTCGCTGCTGCTGTCAGGGAAAAACGTCCCTGTCGCCTATCGGCTCGATTTTCGCTGCATGTGAATGAAATTGTCCTGGCGATTCATAATGCTCTAGATACAGGTTCTGCTTATAAGATTTCATCCTCCTTTGCACCGATGGCGCCGATGCCTTGGGCAAAGTAAACGGCGATGCATCAGCAGGTAAGTTTTAAGGGGGAGAGTGGGAGATTGTGTAGGGGCGGGTTTCACGACTACCTTTTCGATTGCACAACAGATGTGACTAAACCCGCCCTGGTTTAAGGACAGGGGTTTGCCTAAGGTTATTCTTGAATTGGATTAAGCTAGTGAAAATTCCAGTGGAAAATTAAGGCTAAAGCCCTGACTACGAACTAGGTAAGGCTAAAGCCCCTACTACGAACGGAACGAACCAACAGCAACCTATGAAGTTACTTGTCACCGGCGCATCCGGTTTTCTGGGACAATATGTTGTAGCACAAGCCCTACAGCAGGGACATCACGTCCGTGCCGTGGTGCGACCTAGCAGCGCCCAAAACCCTCTGCCTTGGTCGAATCACCCAGCTCTAGAGTTAGTTGGTGTCGATTTACGCCAAAAGCAGGGACTGGTTGAAGTTCTAGACACGATAGATGCAGTTATTCATCTGGCGGCGGTGAAGGCTGGGGATTTCCAGACACAGTTGGAGGGGACGGTATCAACCACGGAGAACTTACTCGAAGCCATGGTGAAGAAGAATCAGCGGCGTCTGATTGGGATTAGCACGTTCTCGGTTTTCGACTACCTACATATCCATTCCGGTGACATAATTGATGAAGAGTCTCCCATTGAATCGAATCCATCCCAGCGAGATGGTTATGCTCAGACGAAGTTGATGCAAGAACAACTGTACCGCGATTTTGCCCAGAACCAGGGTGGACAGGTTACCATTCTCCGTCCCGGTATGGTTTACGGACGGGATAATCTCTGGAATGCCCATCTCGGCGCTCAACTTGGCAGCAACCTCTGGCTTCGGATTGGTAATCATGCCACAATACCCTTGACGTATGTAGAAAATTGTGCTGAAGCGATTGTCGCGGCTGCCCAGTCTGATCAGGTCATCGGTGAAACGATTAATATTGTGGATGATGATTTACCTAGCCAGCAAACTTATGCCCATCAGCTAATGAAACGCATGGACTCTCCGCCCCGAACCATCCCGATAAACTGGACGGTGATGCAGCTAGTTGCCAACATGGCTTGGGCGATTAACAGCTATCTTCTCAACGGAAAAGCCAAACTCCCAGGTATCTTAGTCCCCGCCAAACTCCAGGCTCGGTTTAAACCGTTACGCTATAGTAATACTCGTGCCAAACACCAGTTAAACTGGACACCGAGATACTCCCTAGATACCGCCATTGACCGCAGTTGTAGCCCAATGGAATTACGAACTGTGCCGCATCAGACACCTCCAGTGATTGAGGAGTTAAATTGATGCGAATTGCTTATTTAACGGGAATGTATCCTAGAGCAACGGATACATTTATTCAACGTGAAGTCGCTGGCTTGCGGCAAAAGGGTTTAGAGGTCTACACCTTCTCAGTTCGTCGCCCTGGTGATGAACATATCGTTGGTCCAGAACAAAAGACTGAACGGGAACAAACCTTCTATATTCTACCGCCTAATCCGATCACATTGGTGTTGTCGCACTTAATTCTCCTATTTACCTCACCGGGACGTTATTGGAAAGCCTTAGCCTTGGCATGGTCTACGAACCAACCTGGGTTGCGAGGTACACTCTATCAGCTATTCTACTTTGCCGAAGCCGGTCTGCTGGCGCAACAGATTCTGGCAAAGCAAATTCAACACCTACACAACCACATCGCTGATTCCTGCTGCACCGTCGCCATGCTAGCGGCGGAACTGGGGGGCTTTACATTCAGCTTCACGATGCATGGTCCCTACATCTTTTTTGAACCCTACCGTTGGCGGATTGATGAGAAAATTAAGCGATCGCTCTTTGTTATCTGTATCAGTCATTTCTGTCGCAGTCAAGGGATGCTGTTTGCCCCTACCGACACCTGGAATCGCCTGCACATCGTCCACTGCGGGGTTGATCCCGCTTTATTTAATCAAGTGTCCCATAACCAACCCGGTAAACGACTACTATATGTGGGGCGACTCTCCGCCGCTAAGGGGTTACCTGTCTTACTCGAAAGTCTAGTTATGTTAAAATCCTGCCATCTTGAGATTTTCTTAACCGTTGTTGGCGATGGTGAGGATCGGGCGGAATTGGAACAGATGACAGCAGGGCTAGAATTAAATGATAATGTAAAATTTGTGGGCTATAAGTCTCAAGCTGAAGTCAGAGAGTACATGCAGGAAACTGATGTATTTGTCCTACCCAGCTTCGCTGAAGGTGTCCCCGTTTCCCTTATGGAAGCCATGGCAGCGGGTGTCCCTGTCGTCACTACCCAAATCGCTGGGGTGAGTGAGTTGGTTGACAATGGCGTGAGTGGTTATATTGTACCCCCAGGAGATGCTATCACCTTGGCTGACCGAATTAAAACATTACTCACTGAGCCTCAGCTACGTACTCAATTGGGCGCAGCAGGTAGAACCAAGATTGAAAAAGAATTTAACCTAAATCATGAAGTCGCCCGTTTGTATCGGGTGATGACTGCTGCCCTTGATGGTAAGATTGAATCTATCCGTCCAGAGGCTTTTTGAAGGTTGGGCGGGTTTTGTTGTTCCTTTATCGGTGAGGACATTTTTATTAACAAGATTTAACCCGAAATAATATAACCTATTGTAGGGGCGACCCGCTGCATAAATCAACAACACCCATCCTCTCAATTTTATCGGGTCGCCCTTTACCAAATTGGGTTGGGTTGTCTTATCCTGAACCCGGACAGGTTTCGTTGTTCATTTATCGGTGGGGAGGGCGGGTTTCGTTGTTCATTTATCGGTGGGGAGGGCGGGTTTTGTTGTTCCGTTAGTGGTGAATAGGTGAATTGAGTTCCTAAACCCGCCCCTACAGATTCCCTAAACCCTAGACGTTTCACCGGAGGAGTCTCTACAATCACGAGACGGAAACTGGGGTTTTCTCCCAACTATTATCCTGGGGCGCGGGCGGTAACCCCATAAATCCCGATC
>NZ_JBKHHI010000188.1:0-12118 GCF_046539235.1 Coleofasciculus sp. | reverse complement strand
ACCCGCCCTGACCCCGTTGAAACTGATATTTTTCATTTTTGTCAGTAAGTTCCAACACCCGCCAAGAACTCAAGTTCTTGGCTTATAGCTTAAGTCCATTAAAATGGACTAAAACTAGAAATATAGTCGGTCTTTAGACGAATGCAAGCTTTTGGTTACTTGGTACTCAAAGTAACTGGAGTCAACCCGGATGTGAATAAAAAGGAGTTTGTCGGATTTTCAGATGCGAAAAAACACAACGCTTTAGACGATGCGAAGTTGGCAAAGGCTGGCTACGAAAAAGCCGCTGTTGGCTGAGGAGAAGGCTTCCACCCGCAGAGAAGCTTGATTCCCGTTGCCAAAAATGAAATTGTCAAAGTAACCACGATTTGTTGGCAAAATCAGCCGGCTTTTCGCTATCCTTTTGAATCGGGCGTCCGAGAGGGCGGGTGGGAGTTCTAGCGGGAGGACGTTTGGTTTCAACGGGTGGCGCGGGTTCTATCGGTCGCTTTTGAGTAGCTTTAAGCGATTTATTCTCTTGTTTCAAACTCTCCACTTCTTGCATCAATTTCTCATTGGCTTGGGCGAGTTGAACAGCGGCTTTTTTGGCGTCATCAAATTCACTCTTTACATGGTCGAATTTCTTTAACTCATTTTGTAAGTTTTCAACGGATTCGTGTTGCTGCTGTAATTTGGTTTCTAAGTCCGTAACTTGTTCCTTTAACTGCTGTTCTCGTTGCTCAGCTTGAGCTAAACTATCCTTTAAATTAACCACAGTGGTTTCTTGTTGTTGGGCTTCTTCGAGTGCCTGTTTCAATTCCGCAACCGTAGCTTCAAGGTCAGCCTTGGTGGGAGTTGAAGATTTACTGGTACTGGTTCTTCGGCGGGTTGCCATGGTTGATTCGTCCTCTGCTTCTGTATTCGGTTCGTTAGTATCTTCAATAGGTTGCTGATGGGATGATGGCGATTTTTCCACCTCTTCCCGCAGCAAATCAGTTAACTTTTTTTTTGTCATTAGCACCCCCAATGATGGTGTAGTTCATCCGCCACCCGGCGATAATCAGCTTGCGCTTCACGGGCATTTTCTCCGCGCAACTGAGTAATCGGTATCCCCTGCAATGCAGCGCGTTCGTGGGCTTTGTACATCCGAATAAAGGTTCGGAATGCCGGAACACCGAGTTCCCGGAGTGTGGTTTGCGCCTCTAACGCTTCCCGGCGACTGCGAGAATCTACCCGAGTTAACAATACCCGATGGGCGGTTCCTACAGGTGCGATCGCACGCCGTACTGTTTCCATTAAAACCGCTAAGTCCATCGGTGCGGGAGGTGTGGGTAAAATAATATAATCTGCGATCGCGACTACAGCAGTCAAGGCGTCTGAACGCAGGGCGGGGGGTGTATCCACAACGGCTATTGCGTAGTCTTTCAGGGTTTGTAGACGACTTAAGAGTTGAGGATTGGTTTCTTGGGCGATATCAAACCCGATTTCTCCCTCACTTCGTTCTACCCACCAACTGGCTGAACCTTGGGGATCAGTATCTACTAACAAAACCTGTTTTTTTTCCGCAAGTACGGCGGCTAAGTTGACTGAGGTTGTGGTTTTGCCAACACCTCCCTTTCCATTAATAATAGCGATTATATTTGTCATTCGTCATTCGTCATTCGTCATTCGTCATCCTCGCGAAGCGAGAAGCAAGCTACGTCTTAGGGTCAGGGCGGGTTTTGTATAAACGTTATCATCAATAGCGAAACGTGATTCCCTAAACCCGCCCCTACACATTCAACATTTATACCGCTTCCGGTAAGGCTCCTTTCATCTTGCTTAACCAGTCGATTAAATTCTCTAACTGTTTATTGGCGTTGAGAACTCCTAATCCCCATACTGTTACTTTACCAGAAGAATAGACAAAGCGCGATCGCAAATGTTCATTGAATTAGAGATGTCTGAGTTACTTGACGAAGTTGCTAAAGGATTTGCCGTTGCTAAACCACCTGTTCATCATTGTATAATTGTACTGATCCCATTTCCAGTTCACCAAGCATAGCTATTTTGCAGCCTGTTAGTATTTTTTGTGAATCGTGAGTGAAAACCGCCTTCTTTCTTCCCCTAGCTATGTTGAGATATCGATTGTTTTAGGCACTCGGCAACTACAAGGATTGCGCCATTATTGATATTAAGGTTTAAATGCCGAACAGCTTAACGATATCTCCCCCATCTTCCCCATCTCCTCCAACTCCCTCACACTGCTTCCGGTAAGGCTCCTTTCATCTTGCTTAACCAGTCGATTAAATTCTCTAACTGTTTATTGGCTTTGAGAACCCCTAATCCCCGTACTGTTACTTTACCAGGAGAATAGACAAAGCGCGATCGCAAATGTTCGGGTAGGTTCTCTTTCAATAGCTTCCAGGCGGGTTCCTCCATTGGCGTTTCCAAAAGGACATGCTGTTTCCCGTCAGGTTTAATCCGACTAAACCCTACAGACTTCGCCACCTGCTTGAGTTCCACAATCCGCAATAATTGCTCAACGGGTGCGGGTAACGGACCATAGCGATCATGCCAATCGGCGGCAATTTGGACTAATTCAGACCGAGAATTCGCCGCCGCAACTGTCCGATACGCACTCATTTTTTGATCTAAATCAGGAATATAATCCGCCGGGATAAAGGCGGTAAGATTTAAGTCAATTTGGGTATCATCCACTTGGGGAATTTCTTGTCCCTGAATCTCGCGAATGGCTTCTTGTAGCATTTCCATATACAAATCAAAGCCAATCACATCCATTTGTCCCGACTGTTCCGCCCCTAGGAGATTTCCCACCCCCCGGATTTCCATATCCCGCGTCGCCAGTTGATACCCGGAACCTAACTGAGTAAACTCCTGAATCGCCCGTAAACGCTTGCGGGCGGCGTCAGATAGAGTATCTTGTTTGGGATAAAATAACCAAGCATGTGCCTGCACCCCAGAACGCCCGACTCGCCCCCGCAGTTGGTAGAGTTGGGCTAACCCAAAGCGTTGGGCGTCTTCAATCAGGATAGTATTCACACGGGGAATATCTAACCCGGATTCAATAATTGTGGTACAAATCAGGATATCCGCTTCCCCGCTACTAAAAGTAAGCATGGTGGATTCTAATTCCCCTTCTGGCATTTGTCCATGGGCAATTGCCAGTCTCGCGCTAGGTATCATTTCCCGCAGTTTCGTGGCGACTTCTTCAATTCCCTCGACGCGGGGAACTACATAAAACACCTGTCCTCCCCTGTCTAATTCAGTGCGAATTGCCGTACGAACTGCTTCTGGATTATAGGGGGCTAAATGGGTTTTAATCGGACGCCGAGAGGGAGGGGGAGTGGTAATTAAACTCATTTCCCGCACACCAGAGAGGGACATATATAAGGTGCGGGGAATTGGTGTGGCGGTTAAGGTGAGGACATCAACTTGTGTTTTTAGGGTTTTAATTTTCTCCTTTTGATTCACGCCAAAGCGCTGTTCTTCATCGACGACTAACATGCCTAAGTCGCGGAATGTTACACCTTTTCCTAATAATTGATGGGTACCCACAACCACATCTAATTCCCCAGTATTGAGGCGGCGCTGAATTTCCTTACGTTCCTGGGCGGTGCGGAAACGGTTGAGTAATCCCACATGAATCGGATAAGGAGCAAAGCGTTCTTTTAACGTGTGGTAATGTTGTTGAGTAAGAATCGTGGTTGGGGCGAGGAAGGCGACTTGTTTTCCAGAGGTAATCACTTTAAAAATTGCCCGCAAAGCTACCTCAGTTTTGCCAAAGCCCACATCCCCACAGACCAAGCGATCCATGGGGCGATCGCTCTCTAAATCTCGCTTTACGTCTTGCACGGCTTTGAGTTGATCTGGAGTAGGTTTATAGGGAAAGGATTCCTCTAATTCGTCTTGCCAGGGGGAATCTATGGGAAAGGCATAACCTGATCGTTGACTGCGTTGGGCATAGAGTTTAAGTAAATCAACCGCCAGTTTCTTAATGGTTTTGCGAACCCGACTTTTGGTCTTTTCCCAGGCTTTGCTGGACATTTTATTCAGTTGGGGCGCACGGCTATCGGCACTGCGATAACGTGACAAAACCCCCACCTGATCGGCGGCGACGCGCAATAATCCATCGGCATATTTGATTACTAAATATTCACGGGTTTCATGGTTAAGGGTGAGGCTTTCTAGCTTGACAAATTGACCAATTCCGTGGTTTTTATGCACCACATAATCCCCAGGGGTTAACTTATTCGGGTCAACCTGTTTGGAGGCGGCGCGGCGGCGTTTGCGTACATAACTAGGAGTGGCGAGAGTATGCTGTCCAAAAAACTCGCGATCGGTAATTACAACCAAGCGAAACGTGGGCAGGATAAAGCCTTCCAATTCCGCTAATCCGGAATATTTCACCGCCACAGGTGTTTTCTGGCTTTGCAGTTTATCAATTGCCGGATAATCGCGGGGATTGGGAACAAACTGGGCGGGACAATCATGTTCCTGTAACAGAGAAACCGAACGACTCGGTTGAGCCGAAACCAGCCAAACCGAAAACTTGCGATCGCGTTCACTGCGAACAATTTCTGCAAGTTTGGCAAACTGGTGGGGTGTGGCGGGAATCGGGCGGCTGGCTAAATTCACCGCATTCTCATTGGTGGCTTCTGCTAGTTCCGATAAATAGAGTAAGGTTTGATTGTGTAGGGGCGGGTTTAGGGATTTTTGTTTCGGTGTTGATGATAAGGTTTGATCAACACCCGCCCTGACTGCGGTTTGAGTGTTGAATAATTCAGCATATTGACGATGCAGAGGGGGAAGAGGATGGGTAAGGGTATCTAAATGATCTTGAGCATGTTCCACCCAGCGATCGCAATGAGCGCGACATTGTTCAGGTTCGTCAATAGCAATAACCGTATTATCGGGCAAATAATCCAACACAGAAGCAGGTTGATCAAAAGCAATCCCCAAGAAGCGACGACTCCCTTCCAGATGTCCCCCCGCTTGCCAGAGTGCCTGTTCCTCTTCCTGTAGATGGATTTGCACCTGTTGGGCTTGGGTATCACTGAGGGCATCAGTAATAATGGGGCTAAAATCAGTAGGGGTGAGTACCAGTTGCTCAATTTTATCTAGGGAGCGTTGGGTGGCGGGGTCAAATTCGCGCAGTTGTTCGAGTTCATCCCCGAACCATTCCAAACGCACGGGTAATTCGGCAGCAACCGGGAAAATATCCACAATATCACCGCGCCGACTCCACTGACCTTCCATTTCCACCAGTGGCACTCGCTCATAACCCAAGCGTGCTAATTGTTGATCGATTTCTTTCGTATCCCAACTTACGCCTCGGTTGATTGTCAGGCAGTAGGATGCAAAAGTGGCGACTGGTGGTAAATGGGGTTGGAGTGCCGCATAAGTGGCAACAATTGCCAGTTGTCCGTTGTGCTTTGTCTGTCCATTGTCCGTTGAAGTCTGTGGGTTACCCTGATCAGGACTTGAGGAATGATCAATCACCAAATCGGCTAATACCTGCATTTGTCCCCAGGTCATTTCCGATTCTGGGTCAAACGGTTCGTAGGGTGACGCTTCTGAGGTGGGATATAAATGAACCGTTTGCCAGTTCATCGCTTCCAGTTGCGCCGCCCAGCGACTAGCTTCCTCCAACGTAGCGCAGATCACCAAAAGATTACGCCCTGCGGCTTGAGCGATGGCAGATGAGACTAATCCCTTAGGTAGACGGGCAATCCCATTCAGGTGCAAAGACGACTGACGATTCAGTTTAGAGAGGAGTTCACCCGTCAGGGGCGATCGCTCCAGAGTCCGAATGATAGAAGAGAATGCCATGATTCACCGCACGTTATTAGAAATAGACAACCCAAGCCGCTATCCATCGGCTTATCTAATTGTAGAAGCCCTAGTCGAGGCAGATTTACTCACTTATGACTCAAAAAGAAATAACAATCGTCAAAAGAAGCCCCAACACCAAACCTCCAACCTGATTCACCCCACACCCAATCCCCCGCTCAACCCCTCTGCGTCCCTCTGCGCTACCCTCTGCGCCCTCTGCGTTAAAAAAACTAATCTATCGCCCTCCTCAAACCTTGGTCAGGACAGGTTTCTTCCCACGGATAGGAGTCAAAAGACGCCCCGACACCAAAACCCAGACGCTTCTCGCATCACATCTCTACAGTCAAAAGCCAGAACTCAAGTCATGCTTGATACTAGAACCTGAGAAATACATTCTCCCTCATTCCCAGCCATTACACTCATGTCCTCTGTCTCTCGCGAAATTGCCTTTATCCTCTTACTTATCGGACTCAATGGTATCTTTGCTATGTCAGAGATGGCGATTGTCGCCGCTCGCAAGGTACGCCTACAACAGTTAGCCAATCAAGGCAATTCTAAAGCTCGCACGGCTTTGGAGTTAACCCATTCCCCGAATCAGTTCCTCTCTACGGTTCAGATTGGGATTACCCTAATTGGTATCCTCGCTGGTGCCTTTGGTGGGGCGACGATTGCTGAACAACTTGCCACTCAGTTAAAGGAAATTCCCCTAATTGCATCCAAGGCGGATGCGATCGCGTTATTTGTTGTCGTGGTCACAATTACCTACCTGTCTCTGGTTATCGGGGAACTGGTGCCTAAGCGATTGGCACTTAGTAACCCAGAATTAATTGCCACGGCGGTAGCTGCACCGATGCAATTTTTGGCAAAACTCGCAGCGCCTGCGGTTCATTTATTAAGCTATTCCACAGAGACTATACTGCACCTATTGGACATCGCCCCCTCTCAAGAACCGGCGGTAACCGAAGAAGAAATCAAGATTTTAATGCAGCAAGGCACAGAAGCCGGAACCTTTGAGAAAGTCGAACAAGACATGGTGCAGCGAGTATTCCGATTAGGCGATCGCCGGGTGAGTAGTTTGATGACGCCTCGTCCCGATATTGTCTGGCTAAATTTAAACGATTCCTCGGAAATAAACCGCCATAAGATGATGAATAGTTCCCATACCCGTTTTCCGGTTTGTCAGGGGGGGATTGACAATGTACTGGGTGTTGTGCAGGTCAATACCTTACTTGCCCATTGTCTCGCGGGTCATCCCCTGGATTTGACCTGTTGCTTGCGACAGCCGTTATTTGTCCCCGGAAGCACAAGGGCGCTGAAAGTATTGGAGTTATTTAAGCAATCGGGACCTCATTTAGCATTGGTGGTGGATGAGTATGGGGTGATTCAAGGATTAGTCACACTCAATGATATTTTAGAAGCCATTATTGGTGAAATTCCCTCTTTTGATGATGCGGATGAGTTGCACGCGGTACAGCGAGAGGATGGTTCCTGGTTAGTTGATGGCATGTTATCCGTTGAAGAGTTCCGCAAACTATTTGGCATTGACGAGTTACCGGGAGAGCAACGGGGAAACTATCATACGTTAGGCGGTTTTGTGATTACTCATTTAGGTCGCATCCCCACAGCGGCTGAATATTTTGAATGGGGAGGATTACGGTTTGAAGTGATGGATATGGATGGCAATCGGGTGGATAAGGTATTGGTGATACCGTTGCACAAAGAGTATTATCACCGTCCCAATGATGTGTATTAATAATCCTTTTTGTAGAGACGTTGCATGCAACGTCTCTACTAATCGGGTCGCCCTATTGTTCTAAACGCTACCAACCATGGGTTTTTCTGGCAAGGATTGACGTAAACGATCGCCATATAAGGCTAACGCATTCCCGCCTAACAGCAGTCCCAGATGTTCCCGGTCATAATCCGCCACCGTTGCAGCATCCTGGACACAACCGTGCAGCACACCATCCCAGTGACCATAGTCCCCAGAGAAACAGGCTAAATGCTTACCAATCTCACCCATCGCTACGGGCAAATACGCAGGACCCGGATCATCAGATTCAAAGGAGGTAAAAATTTGACCCCGTTCAAAATACTCGAAGGGGTCACGGTGACGCAGGTCATAATGTTCATACAAGCTAGCATCCTCAATTTTGGTCGGATCATGTGCCGCATTCCACAACAAATCAAACAGGTTTTTCGCCTGAGAGATAATGTTGACATTATCGCGTCCGCCTTTTTCTTGAATCATCAATTTAGTGAATTCCATTAAAGAGGGGCGATAGGGATGTTTAGGGTCAAAGTCGCGAATCCGCTTTTCCCAATGTTCGTGGAACGCATGGGCTAAATCCGGTAGCCAACCACAACCCCCTTCTAAGAAGCCAACGCGCAGGGTGGGGAATTGTTCAAACGCCCCATCAAATACCATCCGGGCTAATGCCAATTGTTGCTGGTTGCGCTGGACAAAAATGTGGTTGAGGACAAAGGTTTCTAGATGATCCGCAATGCCGCCTACCATGTAGGAACCCGGTCCACCGTGAATCCCTAAGCCAATATCCAAGTCTACCGCCGCCTGTAAAATTGGACGGAAGTCAGGATGGCTAATTGCCTTACAGGTGCGAATTTCGGGGAATGCATCGGGGGCTTTGGGATGGGGAATCGGCATATTGGGCGCAACGGCGACGCTAATCATCCCCAGTTCGTTGACGCAGCGATACATTTCCTTAACCGCTTCATCTACATCCTGAAGACAAATAACGCCAATGGGTTTGAGGCGATTATCATAACCCCGGCAATCATCTGCCATGTAATTGTTGTAGGCGCGGCAGAGTGCGATCGCAAAGTCTTTATCCAGAATACTGGAAAAGATCAGATTCAGCGTACCAAAGATAACATGAACATCAATCCCTTCTTGATCCATGTGTTGAATCCGCACCCGATTGAACATCGCACCCAATGTGGTATCTGGATGCAGATTGCGAAAGCCACCTTTCCCTAATCCCTGAGGTTGGGGAAACATCCGCAGGAAGTCATTTTTCCCGGTTTCTGGATTAAAGTCGATAATCTTTGCTCGTTGATCACCGAGACTATCAGTCACTAAACCGACGCGATTACGATACTCTGGTTCTAGATAATCCCGCATAATCATCGGATTCTCTAGCTTATGAGCATCCGCATCGATCACTAGCAAGTCTTGATACATTATCACTCCTCAACTTGTTGATGAAGGCTTAAGTCTTTAATGTTACTAAATATTACGGGTTCAGGCTATGGGAAAAGAAGGCTCCAAGGCAGGAGGCAGATGGCAAAAGGGGTAGAAGGAAAAAATTATTTGGTATACCCAGTTCCCTCATCTCCCCTATCTCCCTCATCTTCCCCATCTTCAATTCCCAATCACCCTTTCCTCGCGGGACGCAACCCAAACCAGTTCTCAAATGACCAAGACAGGGAGGCGAGGATAGTGATACCAGGATATTTGCGAAACGCGGGTTCATTCTTCTCAAAGAACGCATGTCCCCCCAAAGCAAAGACTTGGGTAAGGATGACACAAATCAAGGTCAACCGCCAATCATAGAATAGTAGGATAACGGCTGCGATCGCGAGTAGGTTGGTCAGGTGGTGCAGCCTCTGATTGATCGGATGCCGATGAGAGGCGACGAAATGGGCTTTTGCTTCTTGGAAGTTGTTCAACAATGGGACTCTCCTACAGTGACACTCAACTCAGCCAGCTTAGAATATTGTAGTGGCATGGCACACCTAATTTGATGGATTAGGCTTACATCCAAAACCTGTAGGGGCGCACGGCGTGCGCCCCCGGTGTGCGCCTGATTTAACTGTAACCTCTTTAAATTATTCTTCCTTTTTAATCGGAGCCAGACATAGAATCCCTTCAGATCGTAAGGTATCCATAAACATCTTCCTCAAAATGCGCTGGATTTGAAGATGCTTTCCTGGCTTTGCCTTCGTCAATGTCCGCAGCAACAAGTTAGATTCCCCTAGACTTTCCACACCATCAACTTGTGTGGGTTCGAGGACATCGGGATCATTTGTGTTTAACTCCTGTCCGACTTCCTCAACAACTTGATAAACTTGACCTAAGTTGGCATTATAGGGTACGCAAACTTCCACGACGGCAAAAATGTATTCTTTGGAGTAGTTAATCACTGAGCCAATCGCACCATTGCGAATAATCTGTAATTGACCATTAGGATGTCTAAGACGAGTTGTTCTCAGTTCAATCGCCTCCACCGTCCCCTCGACGACTTTCTCTTCCACGTTCCCGGCTTCAATATAATCCCCAACTAAATAGTAGTTTTCAAACAAAATAAAGAAGCCACAAACCATATCGTTAACCAGTTCCTGGGCACCAAATCCTACCGCTAGACCAATAATACCCGCACCGGCTAGGATGGGAGTTGGATCAATATCGAGAGTATAGAGAATAGAAACCCCAACGGTGAAATAAATTGCGTATTGCAATAAGCTACGAAATAGAGGAACCAGCGTTAAGCGTCTGCTTCTTTGCCGCTCGGTCAAATGTTTCTCTTTAAAGACTAATTCTTCAGCCAGCAAAGAAATCACTTCAAACAACACCCGACTGAAGAATATCATCGCAATAATTTTGATAATTCGCAGACCCCAATCGGACAGATCAGCGACTAATTTAATCTGCTGAGTTACTAATGTAGCTATGCAGACGTAGAGGATTAATTCTAAACACCGCTTCAAAAAGGGGATGAGGTGTTGTAAGCGATCGTAAAATCTTAATAGGTTATCAGGGCTGGAGTATCTGATGCTGAGAACACTTAGGATATCTACGATCGCAGCTGCTGCTTTAGTGACGAGTAATCCAACAGCAATGATCAAATAGATTCGTAGTGCGATAAAAAGATAGTCAGAAATTACGGCTGGTAGCTTGATAAACAGAGTACAGCAAGCGATTATCCACAGCCAAACTCCTCCTTTTATTCGTTTATAAAGGGCGTTGAAAAAAGCATCAATACTTGCATCGTCAGCGGTGCTGCTGTCTATATTTTTGGTGCGAGTGTTCCCTAGTTTGAGGCAGTATTTAATCAAGGCTAGAGCGATCGCCGCTAAAATGACCGTACCAATACTTTGAACAATACCAACTGCCAAAGTTAGCCAAAATCCGGGTGGAATAAGTCCAATCAAGTCTCGTGTATATTTTTGTAAGTCTTTCCCTTGATAGATCAAGAAACCATTAACACCGACAATCACAAGGCACAGCACTAAGCCAGTCAGGAGCAACAATCCGGTGATGTTCCGACGCATCATTTTGACTTGTTGCGCCTCAATCTTAAAGAGTGGGTATTTAATCAATAGTTTTGACAACTTACCCACCAACCAAATCACAACCAAGAAAATGATAATTACGATGCTAACTTCAGCAAAAATGATTAATGTATTCATATATTATTCTCATGAAAATATTTTTTATCATTATTATCACCCTAAGTCTGGGAGAGCTTCCACTCCAATGGATCTAAATTATAATATTGTTTCAATTGCTGATAAAGCGCGGTATGTTTACTTGCCATTTGATTAGGCTTTTCAAAGAATGTCTCTGTCGCCACAGCAAAAAATTCAGCCGGATCAGTCGCCCCATATTTATTCATCACTGTTTTTCTGCCGCGTTGAGCATCGCGTTGTAATTGCTGATACTCTTGGCTAAATACCTGCGCCCACGTCCGATAATCAGCCTTAGAATCCAGCTTGGGTACACCGTTAATCATACCATCGGTTTGATCGAGCTGATGGGCAAATTCATGGAGAACCACATTATGTCCATCCTGCCAATTCTGGATATCATATTCGATTTGCTGCCAGGATAGGACAAGTTGATCTCGCGTCCAAGATTCCCCCAGTCTCACTTCATCTCTTTCTTCTACAATATAATCACTGATTCGCTTGGTTGGTTTGACCCGATAGGCGCTGGGATACACCAGAATTGAAACTAAATTGGGATAATAGTCCCCTCTATCATTCAGTAAAAGCAGACAAGCCTGAGCCGCAATTGTCAGTTTGATTTCTTCAGTAATCTGTAATCCTCCACAGCCAATAAACTGTTTTTCGGCTAAAAAAACAGCAATGTAACCCTGGAGTTTTCGTTGTCGGGATTGAGGTAGACGGTGATAAAATGGCAAAGTTTGCTGGATAACTGTTTGCCAACGCCGAGGAAACGGTTTGTTTTGGATACGGTTCCGTCGCCATTTAGTCAGAAGTGGACTTAATAGAACCCCAGCGCAAATCCCAACAATAATTACTAAAACAATAATAGCTTCAA
>NZ_JBKHHI010000187.1:0-12129 GCF_046539235.1 Coleofasciculus sp. | reverse complement strand
GATCTGAAGGGGGACTTTGATCTACTGTACTTTATTACAGCGCAAAGAGCTGTATTTCTTCAAGTTGAGGCGATCGCAGATGTAAATCCCGCTGCGGAAAGGGAATCTCACTATCATAATGGCGCAGACAGGCTTCAATCCGATAATTGAGATCACTTGATGAGGTACAGCCTCAAGCAAGATCCCCAACTTCTCCAAGAAGTCAGGGATCTGTCTGTAGTGGACATTGCCCACCCTACATTAGCTGATCCGATTATTTTGACCCTAAGCGAAGCCGAAGGGTTAATCAAAACTCAAAACTTTCCTTCCCTGTCCCCTGATGCACAGTTTTCACCCATTTCAATCGCTTAGGACGCACGGACATACGAGCGGTTGTAGCTGACATGACCAGCATCCAGTGCATCATATAAAGAACGCCACGCACTGTTTGTAAGGCATTGAGAAAGAAAGCACCAATTGTCAACGGTTGATCACGCTGGATGCGACGCAAACCCGTAAACATACCAATGAAAGACAGAGTAAGGGCTAATCCCGTAATCGGACTATACAGAGGTAAACGAGAGCGAAGTATTGCCATTAAACAATCGGGTATCGCCGCCGTTGGCAAGATGTACTGAATAATTAAAAACGAGAATAAATCGATAGTTTTGCTCAAACCCAAACGATTACTAGCAATCAGACGCCAGTAGTCTAAATAACGCTGATATCCGCCTTCTGCCCAACGACTCCGCTGATGCCAGAGGGATAGGGCGCTTGTCACACCTTCCTCATCCACGCCAGGAAATTCGAGGAAACGAATATCCCATCTATCCAAATGCAAGCGTATAGTTAAATCCAGGTCATCGGTAATCGTTTGCTCATTCCAGCCGCCACAGCGTTCTAATGCCGAACGGCGGACAAACTGACCATTTCCCCGCAGTTCACCAATCCCACCAATGGCAGTCCGTTGATTTTGGAAATAGCTATCCAGCGCCATTTCTGCCATCTGTCCTTTTGTCCAGAAATTCAGAGGCGCATTCGCGATCGCTTTTCGCACTTGTACCGCCCCGACTCTCGACTGGTTAAAGATTGGCAACACTCGCCGCAGTAGATCTTGAGTCACATGGGCATCGGCATCAAAGACACCAATCACGTCCCCTTTGGTTAAGGGTAATACATGATTCAACGCCCCAGATTTACCGCCTGTGGCATTGGCATCGCGATGAAATACGTTTAACTGATCGTATTCTGCCGCCAATTGATCTAAAAGGATTGGGGTTTTATCCGTACTGTGATCGTTAATCACCCAAAGTTCGCAGCGTTCCTGGGGGTAATCTAAGTTACACAGCATCCTTACCAGGTTCTGAATTACCGCCTCTTCATTCTTAGCAGCCACCAGTAAGGACACAAACGGAAAATCCGCTGGATTCTCCCCCTGTAGCAGTTTCGGCACTCGGATGGGTCGCGCTACTAATACCCGTATCGCCTGAATACCCAACAGTGCGGTTAAACCAAAAACTAACCAATACCCCCAGGACAGCAGATGCAGAGTGATCGTCCCTCCCCAAATCAGGGTCAGCGCCAACGCCGCTTTGCGTCGTCGCCCTTCGAGTCCCTGAAAGAAAAAGTCGCTCTCAAAATCATCTTCAGACCACTCAGACAGCAGAGAGCTAAGGGGATCAAGCTCACTGCTATGGTTATTCTCTGTCCAGGAGTTCTCTGGCATAAGCTCCTTGATTTCTCCACCCATGCAAATAAATTGTATCTAATTGTAACTTAAATCGTTAATTTTTTTATACTTTGAGGAGTATGCTCTAGTATTTTAACGTTTGCTCGTTCTGCATGGGTGAGGATATAGCGTTTGTATGGTGATATCGTTTCTGAGTACAGCCGTATGGGGACTAGGTTCTGTCCTCTGGGTGGAACTAATCCGCGACTTCTATCACGTCCTGTCCCATCATTGGACACCGTTATATCGGTTGCACGTTTGGCACCATCGGGTGTTCAAACCGGATTTAACCCCGGCTAGTGAGCAAATTTATCGCCAAGCCCATTGGTACAATGATTTACCCGAATCCCTGGTGATGTTGCTGTTTAGCCTCGGGTTGTGGGGAGTCGCCTATATCTGGAGTGAACCCCATTGGGCGGCGTTGGCGGGTGTTGTTTATACGTTAAGCTTTTTAGGAAGTGCGATCGCGCGGGGGAGTGGACTCTCCGGTGCCGATGAATTAACCGACTTAACCCATCGTCCCGGACCATTCTTTAGTCCCCCCTCAAACTGGACAGTCAATCGCCCTTATCATTGGCGACATCACTTTGATAACCAAAAGGCGTATTATTGTGGCACATTGACCTTCGTCGATAAACTTATGGGTACTGCGCTATCCCTGAAAGGTAAAACGGTAGCCGTTACTGGGGCGTCTGGCACATTGGGGCGATCGCTATTGTATCAGTTGCACCAGCGCGGGGCTAAAGTTATCGGGTTAACCTCGAAGTCAGACCCGATTATTTTAACCTCAGAAGGCGAACCGTTATCGGTGAAAACGATTACCTGGCAAGTGGGACAGGAATCTGAGATTGCGGCTGAGTTAGAATCGGTTGATATATTGATTCTCAATCATGGGATTAACGTCCATGGAGAAAGAACCGCTGACGCGATCGCGAAATCTTATGAGGTGAATACATTCTCCAGTTGGCGGTTATTAGAATTATTTTTGCAGACCGTTCGCACCAATCAAGATATTGCCCGCAAGGAAGTATGGGTAAATACCTCCGAAGCCGAAGTCAGTCCAGCCGTCAGTCCCCTCTATGAATTAAGCAAACGGGCATTAGGAGATTTAGTCACATTACGCCGCTTAGATGCGCCTTGTGTGGTACGGAAACTGATTTTGGGACCGTTTAAGAGTAATTTGAATCCCATTGGCGTTATGTCTGCTGATTGGGTGGCAAAACAAATTATCAACTTAGCGGTGCGAGATGTCCGGAATATTATTGTCACGATTAATCCGCTCACGTTTTTGGCATTTCCGATCAAAGAGTTTTTGGTCAGTTTATATTTCCGAGTCTTTAGTCACAAGGCGTCAGAATCATCAGTTAGATTATGACAACCCTGGTTCTTATTTCCTGTAGTAAAAGAAACACCAGTTAAAGGTAGGGGCGACCCGCTTGCATCAATTAAAAACTGTGTCCACTCAATTTTGTCTGGTCGCCCTTTACCCAATTTCCGCTTGTTGTTTTAGATTTTATACAGTATTTCCTTAGGGTGCGTTAGAGGCTGTCTCTAATGGTTCACTTCATCAAATCTTCACACTAACCCCCAAATTATCAGGTTCTGATGAAGAATTTATGAAGTTAATTCATTCAATGGGATGCATAAGCGATTAGTTCTGGGAAATATAACAATCTAGGATACAATCCTGTCAGAGGGAAAATCCGTATTTTTACTTACACCCCAAGTGCATCCCATGAGCGCCGTCCAAAACTCAGTCTATGAGTATCAAGTTGGGGGTTGTCTACCCATTGATGCTCCCACCTACGTGGTTCGACAAGCTGACAATCAACTCTACGAAGCGCTGAAAGCTGGAGAGTTCTGTTATGTCCTCAACTCCCGCCAGATGGGGAAGTCTAGCTTACGGGTTCGCACAATGCAGCGCCTGAAGCAGCAGGGGATTGCCTGCGCTGCTGTTGATCTGACCGCGATCGGATGCCAAAATATTACCCTAGAACAGTGGTACGCGGGTATTGTCTACACCTTGGCGGGCAGCTTTGATCTCATGGATGCCAGTGAACTAGAAACTTGGTGGTCTACGCGCAAACATCTCTCTATTGTACAACGGTTTGGTACATTTTTTGATGAGGTATTACTTCAAGCAATCCCGCAAAACTTAGTCATCTTTTTCGATGAAATCGATAACGTTCTCCGCTTAAAATTTCCGGTGGATGATTTTTTAGTCGCGATCAAATCTTGCTACAATCAGCGAGCCACTAATCCTAACTATAAACGCCTCACGTTTGCTTTTCTCGGTGTTGCCACACCCTCTGATCTAATTCAAGATAAATACTGCACCCCATTCAATATCGGTCAGGCAATTGAACTTTCCGGATTTAAACTCGAAGACGTTCAACCATTAGTGCAGGGATTAGTGGGAAAAGTCAGTCATCCCGATTTGATTCTCCAAGAAATTTTAGCCTGGACAGGAGGTCAACCGTTTCTCACCCAAAAGCTTTGTAAAATAGTTCATCAACAGGTTGAGACGCCAAGACATTACACCCAAACCGGAGAGATCCGGCAACCTAGCCTGCTACAGAGAATTTATCCGGGACTAAATCTTAAATCGAAAACATCAGCTTGGGTCAAAAAAATCATTCAAAGCCAAGTCATTCAAAATTGGGAAGCCTTTGACGAACCCGAACATCTCAGAACGATCCGCAATCGCTTGCTCAAATGTGGCCAGCGTCATCCCGAAATTATTTATATCTACCAGCAAATTTTACAAGATGGACAAATCACAGCGAATGAAAGTCGTCCCCAAATGGAATTGCGGTTGACCGGATTAGTGGTCAAGCAAAATAGTCAACTTCGAGTCTATAATCCGATTTACCAGTCTGTTTTTAATCAACAGTGGGTGCAGCAGCTCCTTCCTAGTCTACCTCAACCCGTTTCCTTCGCGAAAAGAAATCACGAGGGAGATCTTGACTTAGACACCTTAGCCGAACGTCTCTACAAACACTTAATGGACTGCTTACAACGGGAATCCCCGGAGCAAATGATTGAGCGTTTCCATCAATTGTTTATCCATGGAATCGACTATTCAGACCCAAAAATTTTAGATATACTCTACAGAATTACCGCATCTAGACGAGCGGATCAAGAGTTTAAATATATCATTTATCGCTGCTGTCACATTCTGGTGAACCGCTGGCAAATGACGCCTAAAGAAAATATGGCGATCAACAAGTTGCTGGAGCTGTTCCAAATTAGCCATCAGCCCACCTCTAGCCGTTTGCGACAACTCGTACAAACCTTTATCGATTCCGAAGAGTATCGAGCCTTAGAACGTCTGAGGGTAGTGGTGGATGAGCCAACATCTACAGAAAAGTATTCTAAATGGGAACGGAAGAAATTAGCTGAGTTAATTGGGCGATATCCATTCTTATTTTCCTATTGTCTATTGAGTCAAGACTGTTCCGAAGAAGCTCAGCAAACCATCCAAAAACTGCAAGCGGAAAAACAGCAACAGTTGGAAGACGAATTGTGGCAGTATGCAACCTATCTAGTAAAGGGAACCGTATCCCCTACTAGAATGAGGAAGCCATCGGTAAAAAATCCCACGCTATTGGATGATGAAGAATTGTATCTGGCACTGCGGCAGTTTGGCGGAAAAGCCAAGAATTCCTCTGCCTACTGTGAGGCACAAAAATTCCTACACCGCACATTTAAAACGCCTTCTTATTCTCTCTTTAAAGACAATTTATATCAGTATATCATTGCATCAATTGATCCGAGCTATGGACAACATTACTTTTATGGATTGTTAAATAAACACCTGGCTAATACGCTAACTGAATATAATCAGAATAAACTGGATAAATTCCTGATCAAGAAAACATGCAGCCAGTTGTTTAATTTACTCATCATCGAAAGTCCAGAAAAACCGGAACATTATTGGTTTGATGATTTAGTGGTTAATCTGGGTTCGCTACAAATGACAGTTTTGCTGCTTAAACTGGTTTTGTTGTCTCCATCTGAAATTCGCCCCGACCTGGAAAAACGCATGGCTATTTTATTCAATCACTATGAATCAAAACCAATAGGAGATATCCCCTCTCTAGTTAAATCCATGGAAAATTTAAATGTTGCTTTTGTAGTCAATTTTGGCTTCAGAGATTTTTCATTGATTAATAAGTATTAAGTAGGTTGGTGGAAATAAACTTAACTAGATTAAGTTATATAAATAAGTCTCAAACCCTTACTGTTCCCCGTTCCCTGTTAAGAGTTCCCTAATCTCCATCCCCCTTAGCCCCCATCCCCCCTAGCTGCCCTTTGAAAGGGGGGAAAAATGTCCGAATCTTTAACAATTTTTAATCACCCAGGATTTTAGGAGTTCATTCACTTGGTCAGGAACCTCATCATGGGGACAATGACCGGCTGGGAGATAGTATTCTGTCAGTTGAGGATAATATTGACGGAATTTGGCTCCCCGTTCTTTGGCATTCATCCAGGGATCACCTTCTCCCCACAAGAGTAATAAGGGACAGCGTAATTGGGAAAGCAACACATCGATTTTTTCCCCTTGGGGCGATTTGAAGACGGAAGCAAAGACTTTATGCGCTCCGCGATCGCAGGAGGGACGATAGATATCTTCGACCAGCTGATCAGTAATAGCGCTGTGATCTAAATAGACTTGCTTGAGGGTTTTGCGAATAATTGCCCGTCGCCGCAGGTATTGAAACAGAAGGAAACTCGCCCAAGGTTGCAATAAGAAACTTCGCGTCAGGTTCTTGAATCCCTTTCGCCCTGAATTCGATGACTCTGGAACTTTCGTCTCGGTAAACGGACCCGCACTATTGAGCAAAACCACTCCCGCCGCAGAATCAGGACGTTGCGCCGCTACACACAGCGCACAATAGCCACCTAAAGAGTTCCCTGCCAACACCACAGGCTGACCAATCACCTGGGTGATAAAATCATGCAACTGGTCTCGCCACAAATCACCACTATATTGCCAGTCTGGTTTAGCGGATCGTCCAAACCCTAATAGGTCAATTGCCCAAACTTCAAAGTCTTGTTGGAGTTCAGCAATATTCTTGCGCCAGTGATCCGTCGATGCACCAAATCCGTGGATTAGTAACAGAGGAGGACGTTGCGATCGCCCTTCACCCGCTTTGACGTAGTAAATGGACTGTCCTCGCCACTGCCAATAGATGCCAGGAATAGTAGCTGTTGCTGCAACGGGGGTCGCCTGCATGGTTCTCGATAATGTTAAGTAACGTTAACTAATCTTAATATAGCGTAAGCGTTAAGGAATAGGATCACCATTTAAAGGTGTAGGGGCGGGTTTCACTACTATCTCTTCGGTTGCACCCAGATGCGACTAAACCCGCCCTAATACGCAGGTTTCGTGATTTCTCGTGAAAAGTCAGGGATTACTCAAGCGTTAACTGCTGGTGTTTGTTCGACTCAGTGGATATTTGCACATCAACATTCTCCGTCGATTTTTTCAACGCGGCTAACTTAGGAATGGCGGTGCGACTCATCTGGTAATACTCTGCATACCGCTCAATACCAATACAGCAAACGCCTACAGCTTCGGCGGCGGCGACTGTCGAACCTGAACCCATAAAGGGGTCAATCAGAATACCTTCGCCTAAGGGTAAAACAGCATGAACAACTTGGCGTAAAAACGACTGAGGTTTTAAACTGGGGTGATTCGCAATCTCCCGTTCTTGACGCGGAGTCCGTTCACTAAAAATAACATCATTAAATGGATTACCATCAGGTGTTCGTCGTAAGCCTCCCGTTTTAAATTCTCGCAAACAGTCACTCACTTTCATTCCTGATGGGATAGGTTTTCGCAGAATCCCCCACGGTTCATAACATCCTCTCGACATAGATGATACATGAGGAAACTCCTGTTCAGCATTTTTTGGGCGATCGCCGCCGCGCAGTGTTCTAACCAAACGAATTAATTCACCGCGAAATTCTAACCCACCTTCAACGAGTGCCGAAAAAACTAATTGAGACAGAAAAGCATTACTGGCAACAAAGACATGACCCCCAGGACGTAGTACACGCACGACTAATTTAGCCCACTCAACAAAGAAACATTTCAAAGTAGTTCGCTCCTTCTGAGTCAGTGCTGTAAATCGGGGCAAAGGTGAACGTTGATGTCCATCATAAGACGGTGGAATTCTCCAAATTCCTCCTTTACCATTGCTTCTTTTCGTAATTTGCTCAATGTCATATTCTTTTACTCCATAGGGTGGATCGGTTACCACCCCATGAATGCTATTTTCCGGTATCTGCGCCAACCAATCAAAGCAGTCTGCATGCAGGATAAGGGAGCCACCTATGGTTTCTGAGTTGTAGTTAAATGCCAGATTATGCATTATTTTATCTTATTACAGGCTTAGTATGGGATGAATATACCAGCCAAGTTCAATCATCTAGGCATTATGCCGGATAACCAGCCTATTATAGAAAAGACTCTCTTAAAATAAATGGCACTGAAAATTTGCCTTTTCGGATCGTCGAAACCCTTGATAGACCGTAGGGTGGGCACTGCCCACCAGCCTCATCTGAGCGTGCCATTCCTATTAAGATGGATATAATATCACTCTCCCATGATTGCCCCTAGCCAGTTTCAGGATTACCTAAAAAACATCTGTCACCGCTACGAACAGTGGTGGGCTGTGGATGCGTTGACTGAAACAATCGCAGCTAAACAGGCAACCTTCTCATTTGAGCAGATGGTGCAAACTGAAGAGAAGAGAGGAGAAGAGAAGCCACAGATAGTTTCACTGCCAATACTTAAAGGAATCCAGAATTACGTTGAATCCGAGCATATTTTACTGGTAGGTTCGCCCGGTGTCGGCAAATCAACCGCGCTTTTGCGTTGTTTAGTCAGTTTTGCAAAAAAGGAGCTTGAAAAACCAGAACCTCGAATTCCTGTGCTGGTTCCGTTGAAAAGGTACAACGTCCGTTTTTCTACCTCTGAAGATCCATCGGGGATGTTGACTCTGATTAGAGATGCCCTTAAGCCACAACTACGACTGAAAATTCCCGAAGTTGAAGAAGTATTGTTTCAGAAACGGCTGATTCTGCTTTTAGATGGCTTGAACGAGATGCCAGCAGATACAGCTCGTACACAACTTAAAGCATTTCGTGAGGAGTGCCAATATTCAGAAATACCACTCATCTGCACAACGCGAGAACTAGGCAGCGGCGATTTGGGTATCAAAAGAAGGTTAGAAGTTCAACCGCTTAGCCCTCCAGAAATCAATCGCTTTTTACAAGAATGTATGCCCGCTCAAGCGGAACAAATATTGCAATTATTGAGCCGAGACAATCGAGAGTTGAGTCGCACGCCATTTGTTTTATGGATGCTGTATCAATTGTTTCAGGAAAAGGACACTGTTGTCGAGACGTTGGGAGAGGCATTCCGTCAATTTTTCCGGTCTTTCAAAAAATACAAGGAAGACGCACCCGTTACAGATGAACGCCGTAGAGATTGGAATCGTTGGTTGGAACATCTGGCGTTTACAATGCTGAACAATCGGGAGCCAACTGATCCGGGCTTGATTATTTCTGATGAACGAGCAGAAAAAGTTCTTACTGAAAGGTTTGGTGAGCTTTATGGTACTTCCTCCCGGATTGAAGAGTTGCTTAAGTATCATCTTTTAGAAAGATTCTATGATAGAGAAATTAGTTTTCACCATCAAATAATTCAGGAATATTACGCGGCGGAATACTTGCTGGAATATGTACCTGATCTTCTGAGAGATGAGGAAGGTGTAAAAAAACTGAAGTGTCATTATCTCAACTCCCTGAAATGGACAGAGCCAATTGCACTTATGCTTGGGCTATTAGAAATAAATGAAGAGACAGCTAAAAACCAAGCAATAAAAATAATAGACCTAGCGTTGAAGGTAGATATATGTTTAGGAGCAAGGTTGGTAGGGGAAGTAAAACCTGATTTGCAGAAGGAGACAATTGGTTTAATTGGTGTATTTAATATTTCTCATTCTCTTAAGATTCATCTATATGGCATGACTCGCTCTGAGAAGGTAATTCCTATTTTAGAGCAAGAACTCGTAAGCGAAAATCTTAGTATTCATAACAAAGTTATAGAAGCATTGGCAAGAATAGGTAATGAGTCTACAATTCCTGTTCTTATCCAAGGTTTAGAACATAAAGATTATTGGCTTGGTTCCACAGTTGCTAGAGTTTTAGGAAAGATAGGTAGTGAGAAAGCCATTCCTAATTTAAGGAAAGCTTTGGTCGGTAAAAATTCCCATATTCGTGCTGCTGCGGCTTCTGCGTTAGGTCAAATCGCAAATCCAGAGGCTGTACCTGCTCTGCTCCAAGCTCTGGAAGACGATAACCTCGAAGTGCGTAAGAATGCTGCCTCTGCATTAGCAGCAATTAATGGTGAAGCAGTAATTCAGGCTCTGGTTCAACATTTGAAGCATCAAGACTTCCAAGTTCGTAAATATGCTGCTCTTGCACTAGGAAAAATGGGTCATGAAGCGGCGATTCCTACACTACAGCAAGCTCTGGAAGATTGGAACTCTCAGACAGATGTCAACCCTATTATTCGTATTCATGACTCGTTTAGCAGTAGCGCTATTTTTGCTCTAGCGAAAATTAAGGCTGAAGATGCCGTTCTCACTATAGTTAAAGTTGCCTTGGAGCAGAACGAGTCCTTTCTTCGCAGAATAGCCATTGACAATTTAAAGGAAATTGAGCATCAAGTTACTATTTTTTCTCTGCTTAACGCTTTGGAGGTAGAAAATTGTATTATTCGTTCTAGAGCTGCTGAGGCACTAGGTAAGATTGGCAGTGAGGAAGAAATTCCCTATCTACTCACAGCTTTTGAGAATAATTTTCCTTGTGTTCGCTGGAGTATCGCTATTGCTTTAGGAGAAATTGGTCATAAAAATACTGAGGTAGTCTCTGTTCTGCTTCACGCCTTGAAAAAAAAGGAAGATACTGACCGTTGGAGTGCTGCTATTGCATTGGGAAAACTTGGCATCCCAGAAGCAATCCCTACTCTTCGAGAATTCTTAAAATATTGCTCCCACGAGAATTGTTATCAGGTGGCTAGGGCTTTGAGGCAAATTGGTAATCAAGAGGCAATTCTTACTCTGCTTGAAGCATTAGATGATGAAGATACTGAGGTTTGTCGTATCGTCGCTTATGAGTTAGGGCAAATTGGCAAGAGTGCAATTCCAGCTTTATGTGAGGCTTTTAAAAATAAAAATCCTAATATTCGCGCCAGTGCTGCTAGATCGTTAGGTAGAGTTGGAGGGGAGGATGAAATTCCTGCTCTATTGCAAGCTTTAGAAAATCAGAATCATCAGATTCGCGCCAGTGCTGCTGAGGCATTGGGAGAAATTGGCAGCAAAAAAGTAATTCCTGCTTTATTTCAAGCAATTGAAGTTAAAACCCCTCTTGATTCTCTTGTTGTTCATCCAAAGGTTATTGAGGCAATAGGTAAAATTGGGGACTCTGAAGAGTTACCTCAACTGAATAAGCTTCTGTTAAAACCAAAAATTACAGTTCGAGAAAATTTACTTACTGCGATCGCTGCTATCCAATCACGCTGCGGATTCTACAACTACGAAATAGCTCAATACTCACCACCAGAACTAAATGTAACTGATACAATAGAATGGCAACCAAGTCAAATAAATATTTACATGAGTGATAACAAGTTCGATTTCGATCAACGTGGAGCAACCATCGGTGTTAATGTCGCCAGCGAAGGCAGCAATATTAAATTCATTCAACATGCCAAGCAGAATATCAACATCTCCGAGCAGGATCTTGCTGAAGCTGCCCAAAAGATTCAAGCTCTGCTGAATCAACTCGCTCAAAGCTATCCCCCTACATCCGAACCCCAACAACAGACCTTTATCCAAAAATTCTTAGAACGGCTTGAATCTACTCCTAACCACATAAAAGTTATTCTAGCAGGTGGCATCGAAGGGCTAAAAATTCTCTGTCCTCCTGCCGGAATTCCTGTTGAAATGGCACGTTGCCTCTATGAAGTCGTGCAAGAACGTTACGGTCAACCGTAATATCAAATCCTCTGAACTGCCCATAATAGCAATGCTGTAACCGCCATCATCGCAGGCTTTTTTATTAGGGGGGATTTCCTGGATTTCATATAAGTTAATGAGAATAAATCATGCAAATCACGCTCGAACTTCCTGACGACATCGCCAATCAACTACAACTGCAACCTGCCAACATCTCCCGCCGAATTTTAGAACTTATCGTGGCTGATAACTATCGCCAAGGACACATTGGAGCCGCCCAAGTGCGCCAAATGCTCAACTTCTCATCCCGTTGGGAAACCTACGAATTCCTCAAGCGTGAAAAAGCCTATTTGCCTTACACGGAAGATGATTTAGAGCAGGATTCAC
>NZ_JBKHHI010000186.1:0-12142 GCF_046539235.1 Coleofasciculus sp. | reverse complement strand
TTTTATCAGACTCAGAAACGCCAACATTGAGGGATGAATCGGGCAATCGATGATCCAGCAAAAGAATCGGGGGTCGATTCGGGAGCTGATTCAACTCTTTTAATCCTTGAACCACGCCCAAATCATTTTCAATATCCTTGATCCGAATCAGAAGTACATCAACCATTTGTGCTTGAAGTTGATGGTAGACATCTGACCAACAGTGGGAGAATAAACTTCTAAATCCAGCCGCTTCTAGATATTGAATCAATGCCCGTAACCAAGGGGTGTAAGGTGTGACGGAATTCGTGTTGAAAGCGTGAGGTTTTGGACTAACTCCTGGAGTGTCGCCCAGATCAAAGATCAGAATACTCGACTTGCGACTCACTCCCGCCGCAATTTGAATCACTTGCAGCAGTGTGGTAATTTTCTGGGGGTTATCCGGGGCTAAACAAGGATAGACAGAAAGACCGATCGCTTGATTGGCAGCTTGTGTGGTTTGATGATCTAGGGTAATCAGGGGTAGCTCCGCTAATGCGGGATATAACGAATAGGTTTTAAAGTAACTTGGGGAATCGTTGATCCCAGCCCCGTCGAGCAAAACGATATCCGGATGCCAAACCCGCGCCAATAATTCTGCCTGTTCTAAATCATCGGCTTCCAATATGCGGTATTTTAGATCTGAATGTTGGCAACTGAGTATATCAGTTAACTGAGAAATTAGTCTTGACGATTCCGGGGGAACCTCGACTAACCCCGCACTGAGATAAAGCAGGGTTAGAACCTGATTGGCGGGAGGCTGATGTTTACCTAAGCGAGTCAGGCTTTTGGCTAATGCTTCCTCTTGAACCGGTAAACTTAAGAAGCCATCGGCGTTATTTTTATCAGCCTGTTCTTTCTCAGCTTGAGTCGCTGTAACTAAGATAGGAATGTGATGGGTTTGCGGATCAGACTTAAGTAATGTCAGCACATCCCAACCCGAAACTTGTGGGAGAATAGGATTGAGTAAGATGATGCTCGGTTGTAAGCTACGAGCTTTGGAGAGGGCTTCTGGACCAGAACGAGAATTGATCACCCAGTAGCCTAAATGTTTTAGCTGCACCGTCAGGCTTTCTAGATACCGGGGTACAGTTTCGACAATTAACACCAAGCGGTTACGATTGGGGGATGGGAAGTTGGTGTTTGCCTGTTCCCAGTCCTCAGTCTCTGCCAAATCCCTGCCAGAAGGGGGACAGGGGGGAAGGAGCAGGGTAAACTCGCTACCGTTGCCGTTTTTAGAGATAAACGAGATATCTCCTCCATGCAAGCGAGCCAAGCGTTGGGTTAAGACTAATCCTAACCCTGTCCCCTCAAACCGACGAGTGAGTGGTTCTTCCAACTGCTGGAATTTCTGAAAAATCAAGTGCTGTTTGTCTTCGGGAATGCCAATCCCTGTGTCCCAGATGGTAAAGGCTATCCAGCCATCTTGATTGTTAACCTTTAAACCTACGGTGTTTTGGCTGTCGGTAAATTTGAGTGCATTGGATAGCAGATGTGCCAGCATTTGCCGCAGCCGCAGTTCATCGGCAATGATGGTGTCTAGACCAGGTTCGATGTCTAATACAAAGGAGATGTCGGGGGTTGCGCCTTCTTGGGTTTGATCCTTGTCTGAGTAGACTTGCAGGGCTTGTTGATAAGCGCGATCGCACAGGCTTTGAATCTGCACTGGTTCTAACGTCAGTTCAAGCTGACCTGTTTCCATGCGCGTTAGATCCAGAATATCATTGACCACCGCCATCAGTTGACGCCCATTTTGGTAAATCAACCGAGCATAACGCGCTTGACGTTCATTGAGTTCGCCTAATAACTGATCTTTGAGCAGGGTTGATAATCCTAAAACGGCGGTGAGTGGCGTCTTGAGTTCATGGCTAATACAGGCTAAAAACTCGTCTTTCAGGCGGTTGAGTTGGACTAAATCCGCATTTTTGGCAGTCAGTTCTTGAGCGACTTGCTGTTGAGTCGTCGTGTCTTGCGCCATGACTAACCAAAGCTGTGAATTAGGGGGATTGAGGGTATTTTTGTGCCATGGTGCGTCTTTCCATGGTGTGCTTTTCCAGTCCTCAGTTGTCAATTCGGGGAACAACGAGGGAGGTAGAGACATTTTGGTCAACACAAACTGGCGATCCTGGATTTTTTTCGTCATTTCTAGGGTTTCCCCATCCCGGTGTGAGTCTTGAGGATACTGAGATGTTGCTGGAGACTCAAGTTCTGGATGTTGAGCATGGGGTGTCATGAGGTGAGTGCGATCGCCTGCACAGTCAAAACCCATTGCTCTAGGGGAAGTGAATGTTGGCTGAGTTTGATCACCAACCCCCCAAGTTACTGGCTTCTCCCTATTGTTGATCGGCTTATGGGTGGGGTTCGGTTCAGCTACCGCTAATGGTTCTGTCACCTGAGGATTTGTCTGCCCATTGGCACAGTAGCGGGTTGAGTCGGGCTGAGTGTTATGGCTGATGATGCCTAGATGGGAGGGTGATTCAACCGAGGTTGACTCTATCCCAGTTGGATGCTCCCAAGATAACCCTATCTGCTGACGCCAAGCCCGATTTTCGGACAAGACTTGCCCGGTTGCGGTTTGTAAACTCAGGGGGAGTGGTAGTTGTTCGAGGAGTTGGATTAAGGGTGATTGGGGATTGGGGAACCCTTCGCGACTATTGAGGGAATGGTTGGTAGGGGCGGGTAATGAAACTTGCTTTTGGCTATTGATGGTAACGTTTGTGCAAAAACCGCCCTGACGTAGAGAGGTTGCATGTAACGTCTCTACATCCTCAGTCTGGGGTTTAGGCGCTAGAAATTTCAATAATTGCCAGCTATTAAGCAGTCCCAAAAATCTACCATTAGGTTCGACTAATGCCCATTGTCTGGAACCTTCCGGGTAGGGAATGTTGGATGTATTGAATGGTTTGTCTGGTTTTCCCCTACCCAAGTCGGTTAAGATAGTCCAGAACTGGCTGATTGTCAACGATGCTGGTATAATCTCTAGGGGTTCAATTACAGAGGGTTCCAATTCCGAGAGCCGTTGAGAGAAATCTCTAGTTGCGGTTGTTCCTAGAGTTGCTGCTGACCTCGCCCCGGTCAGGAGATGGGGCATAACCTGTCGCAGATTCACGACTCCCAGAGGATAGTGCTGCTCACTGACCACAACAATCGAGTCACTCCCTGATGCCTGAAAAATCTCCAGTAGGGCAGTTAGATCAGTGGTTTGGGAACAAATCGGAACAGGAGCAGCACATTCTTTTAAACTGGGAGTTGACATGGATATGACCAATTAGCTCAAATCAGGGGAAGCGGCTAGGTCGCAGGCTATAAATTATCAAGTTGCCCATAAGCCGAATAGCGTCAGGGACTTGTTCCGCTGACCAGCACAACCACCGCTCTAGATCAATTATGGCGCTGGATCGGGGGGGTAAAGTCCAAAATGCTTACAATTACTTACAATTCTTAGAGTACTTAACGTAATGTTAATTAACTTTAGAAAAATTTTGTTAAAATACGTGACAGTCGAGAAATTGAACTCGGCAATTGGTAAGGTTGTTTTTCAACATTAAAGTCCTATCGTTTTGTATCCTCAACTGTCAATTGGTATTTTTGTTCGTTCCCCAGCCCTGGCGCAGTCACTGAGCCAGGTTTTAAGTGGCGATCGCTATCTTTTATTGATCGCGAACTCAGCCGCTGAGTTTCTGGAGTTCGTGGAACAAAAACAGCAGCATATCGATTGTTTAGTGCTGCAAGATGACGACTCCTTACCACCCGTTATTAATCAGTTGTACGAACAAGGAACCCTACTTCCTCTAGTTGTTTTTCCCAAAGAATCAAAAAACAATGGTTCTGTTGTTGTCACAAATGCTCAGCCCAACCCAATTCAAACAACCGTTCGTTGTACACCAGGGGAGGTGCATTATTTGTTTCACGCCGCTGAAGTTCGACTCGATATTAGCCAAGTCTCTGACATAGAACATTTCCTAGAACAGGCAATTACCCAGTTCCTTTCCCTTTCTCCGAACTGCAACTTGCCAACTCTTCTGGCTAATACGGATAAGAAAACCGAAGAAATTCATCGGGGTTCTTTAATGAAGCAGCAGTATCGGTTATCTGAAAAACTCAAAGAGCGACTGGGATATCTCGGTGTTTACTATAAACGAAATCCTCAGTTTTTCTTTCGCTATTTACCTGAAAATGAAAAAAGCAAACTGATCGAACAGCTTAAGAGTGATTATCGTGAGATTGTTTTAATGTACTTCAGTCAAGCAACCGCGATTAACCAGTTAATTGATAATTTGGTAAATGAAGCATTTTTTGCCGATATATCCGTTTCTAAAATTGTAGAAATTCACATGGATTTGATGGATGATTTTGCTAAACAACTCAAGCTAGAGGGTCGCAATGAAGATATTCTCACAGACTATCGTCTAACGCTGATCGATGTAATTGCTCATTTAGGTGAAATGTATCGTCGCTCGATTCCCAGAGAGTTATAATTATAATTGTGGTATTAGCAATTCGCTCCCGACCCATCAACGTCAACGGTGAACGAATTTCTTCCGGGTTACTTTTAAATTGGCAACTATCCTGCGCTTATTACTAATGGCTAACCCTATGAGTCCCTTAAAAAAAACTTATGTCCTCAAGCTTTACGTGGCTGGGAATACTCCCCACTCAGTTACCGCATTGAAAACCCTCAAAAATATCCTGGAACAGGAATTTCAAGGGGTTTACGCCCTGAAAGTGATTGATGTACTCAAAAGTCCTCAACTTGCTGAGGAAGATAAAATTTTGGCAACTCCAACTCTAGCGAAAGTTTTACCCCCTCCGGTGCGAAAAATTATTGGGGATCTGTCTGATCGCGAAAAAGTCTTAATCGGATTGGATCTGCTTTATGAAGAAATTCGGGATGGAGAGATAGATTTTTAGGGCATGTTCAGATTTTATGAGATAATAGCGGATTCGAGATCTATTCTCAGATGAAGGCGATTTGAGTTATATCTTTAAATTTGACGAAAAAATATGAGTCCATTTAATCTAGATGAGCAAAGACCCGATGAATTTACCACCCCAGGAGTCCATAAAATCCGGACGATGATTGAAGGGTTCGATGATATTAGCCATGGGGGGTTACCCGTGGCTCGAACCACACTGGTTAGTGGCACCTCTGGTACAGGTAAAACATTGTTTGCGGTTCAGTTTCTCTATAACGGAATCACTCAATTTGATGATCCGGGTGTCTTCGTTACCTTTGAAGAATCTCCCAACGATATTATTAAAAATTCCCATAGCTTAGGCTGGGATCTGCAAAAGTTAATTGATGACGGCAAACTTTTTATTCTGGATGCTTCTCCTGATCCCGAAGGACAAGAAGTTGTCGGGAACTTTGATCTGTCCGCTTTAATTGAGCGGATTCAATACGCGATTCGCAAGTACAAAGCCAAGCGCGTCTCGGTTGATTCGATTACTGCCATATTTCAACAATACGATGCGGCTTCAGTGGTGCGGCGAGAAATTTTTCGCTTAGTCGCTCGTCTGAAGCAAATTGGCGTGACTACTGTGATGACGACGGAGCGCGTTGAAGAGTATGGACCCGTAGCCCGGTTTGGTGTGGAAGAGTTTGTCTCCGATAATGTGGTAATTGTTCGCAATGTTTTGGAAGGAGAACGGCGACGCCGCACCATTGAAATTCTCAAGCTACGGGGTACAACCCACATGAAAGGGGAATACCCATTTACCCTCAGCAATCAAGGATTTAATATCTTCCCCTTAGGTGCCATGCAATTAACTCAGCGTTCGTCTAATGTTCGGGTATCCTCTGGAATTAAAACCCTGGATGAAATGTGTGGTGGTGGCTTCTTTAAAGATTCCATTATTCTAGCAACGGGAGCTACGGGAACCGGAAAAACTTTATTAGTTAGTAAGTTTATTCATGATGCTTGTTTAAATGAAGAACGGGCGATTCTCTTCGCTTACGAAGAATCCAGAGCGCAGCTCACGCGAAACGGTTTATCCTGGGGTATCGATTTTGAGGAAATGGAGGAAAAAGGGTTATTGAAAATTCTTTGTTCTTACCCAGAATCGGCAGGATTAGAAGATCATTTGCAAATTATTCAAACCCAAATTCAGGAGTTTAAACCCTCTCGCATTGCCATTGATTCTCTTTCGGCGTTAGCGCGGGGAGTGAGCAATAATGCATTCCGTCAGTTTGTGATTGGTGTGACGGGTTACGCCAAGCAAGAAGAAATTACCGGGTTTTTTACCAATACAACGGATCAATTTATGGGATCGAATTCAATTACAGATTCCCATATTTCTACGATTACTGATACAATTTTAATGTTGCAATACGTAGAAATTCGGGGGCAAATGTCCCGGGCAATTAATGTATTTAAAATGCGTGGGTCTTGGCACGATACCGGAATCCGGGAGTATACGATTAGCAAAGATGGGGCAGAAATTAAGGATTCATTCCGCCATTACGAGCGGATTATCAGTGGTTCCCCCAGTCGGATTACGGTTGACGAAAAGAGTGAACTCTCGCGGATTGTGCAAGGTGTGCGACAAAAGTCAACGGAATAGTTATTGGTCATTTGTCATTTGTCATTTGTCATTTGTCAGGATTTGGTGTTAGGGCGGGTTTTGTTGAGATGTTATCACTGACATTTTAATTGAATAAGGGCGGGTTTTGTTGAGATGTTATCACTGACATTCTAATTGTGTGGCTAAACCCGCCCCTACACCCGCCCCTACAATTGAGACGCGATCGCGTCCACTAACTGATCCATTTCCTCATAGTCTGTAAAGTAATGAACGCAGGCGCGAATGCAGTCGGGATCACGCAGGGTGCGAAGTTGGAAACCCTTGTCTTCTAATTGGTTGACAAGTTGGGAAGAGGGGGTACTATCGGTTAAGACAAAGGACACTAAACCCGCTTGGGGGGGAGAGTTCAATAAGCAACGCACCGAGTTTAACTGGGATAAACGTTGCCAAAGATACTGACTGCGCTGACAAATTTGTTCGTAGCGGCTTTGATCTGTTCCCCATTGCTGATGAGTTGCGATCGCCTCTCGCAATCCAACATAGAGAGGATAGGCGGAGGTGGCGACTTCAAAGCGTTGTCCATCCGGTTTCCAGCCGATGGGTTTACCTCTGTTGTCCATCGTAATACCGCGCCAACCAATAAATGTGGGATGCAGGTGTTCTAATACATCAGGGCGCACGTATAAACCGCCAACCCCAGCAGGTCCACACCACCATTTATGACCTGTAAAGGCATAGAAGTCTACCCCAAGTTCGCTTAAATTTAAGGGTAAAGAACCGACGGATTGGGCTGCATCGACTAAAATTCTAATCGGGGTGTTTTCTGTCGCCGTATTACGACAGGTTTCTACAATTTCTTTTAAGGGCAAAACTTGACCCGTATTCCAGAGGATATGACTAAGAACCACTAAGCGGGTACGCGGTGTCAGGTGTTGTTTGATTACGGCGATAGGATCACCCTGGTTCAGCGTCGCCATAATTGGACAAGTGGACACCTCTACACCAAATCGCCGTCCAATCTCTTCTGCTGTAGCCACAATACCCGGATGTTCACAATCCGTCAGCAGGATGCGATCGCCAACGTGCCAGTCTATTCCCCAGAAGGCAATATTACAGCCAACGGTGACATTTTCGGTGAGGGTAATCGTTTGCGGCGGCGTTCTCAACTCCGATGCGATCGCACCTCGAAGTTGCCCAGTTTGTTCCAAGCGCCACTCATTGACCTTACCAGAAAACGGTCCATGATCCTGAGTATACTCATAAGCTTCTTTAATCGCCGTTAATGACCTTGCGGGGAGAAGCCCTTGACCGCCAAAGTTGAAATAGGCTTTGTTGGCTAAAGCCGGAAACTGCTGTCGATGGTGTTGCAGATGAGTTGATGCACCAGAGATGTCTGTCATGGAAAAGTCAGTGATGGGCTATGGTCTTGCTATTATCCTCCCTTCTGGGAACTCCCTTGGCAAGTTTTTACTGTATCCCAGAAATGCATCATGATCATCTCAATAATTCCAATTTTGTCAACACGATAAGCATATATACTGACTCATTTTCCTTAAACTCAGCCATTCTACCTAGGATGATTCAGCGAATCAACGGATTTTTGGTTACAGGAAGTAAAGGTATTCTGGTAGATAACACAGACATCTAAAAGCAATTTCCTATTTTTATTGCGTCCCAGCAGATTTACACTTTCAGGCTAATCTTCCTATGAGTAAGATTTTATTGATTGAGGATAGTATCACCCAGTTAGCATTGATGAATCTTTATCTACGTGATAGCGGTCATACGAGCATCAATCTAACCAACCCAAAAGAAGCACTGAATAAGGCAGTCTTGTATAAACCCCATGTTATTGTCACTGACTTAATGATGCCGGAAATGAATGGGTTTGAGGTGTGTCGTCAGCTTAAAAAACACCCAGAGACTCAGAACATTCCCATTGTTATATGTTCGGCTAAAAATCATAAAATTGACCGAATTTGGGGCATGAAACAGGGGGCAATCGCCCACTTAAGCAAACCGTTTTCTCGCCAGCAACTTATTCAAACAATTAATAAAGCTCGTCTAAGTTCGCCGAAAAATTATCAACAGTATAGACTGCGTGAATTAGTTGAACTCTATCCCCTTGAATGGGGAACCCTGGCAAATGTTGGTTAATCGGATTTACTAGACTTTGGACAAACAAAGTGCGATCGCTGTTGGGAATCTGGTGTTTTTTGATCGGGTTTCAGGTTAATATTAAAATATGATATCGGGACATAAAACCCAATGTAGGGGCGGGTTTAGGGACAAAATTAATGGAGCCACCAATCACCTTTCTACAAAACCCGCCCTGCCCCAATCTTTCACTGCTAGTTTGGGATTAATCGATTGCCTTTCGGTGGGGGAATGGGCGGGTTTTGTTGTTCCATTATTGATGGATATTTGAATTGAGTACCTAAACCCGCCCCTACATCTAATTTTTCTGCCCCAAATGCCTTGGCAATAAATTACGCAAATTTATTTTTTAGTCCAAAGTTCAATACTTAAGCTCGCAGCTTCAATTGGGCAATAATAATACCAATGACGGCTAAAATGGCGGTGGGATAGAAAGCATAAGTGTAGCTGCCAAATAAATCCCGGAGTTGTCCGATGGCGAGAGTCCCTAATAATGCTCCAGCGCCATAGGCGGTGAAGACAATCCCATAGTTCTTAGCATAGTCCTCTGGAGGAAACAGAATCAGGGTTGCTGTCGGTGCGATCGCTAACCATCCTCCTAAGCAAAGCCAGAACAGAGAAAAGGCAACCAGATAGGTCAACGTTTGCCCCTCTCCAGCATTGAGCATCAAAATTGAAGCGATCAGAATTAACACATAGGAGATAGTTGCCGCTCCCTTTGGTTGTAGGCGATCAGTTAACCAACCAAATAGAGGACGCCCGATACCATTAAAAACAGCAAAGATAGACACCGTAATCGCGGCAGTCGTCGCATCAAGTTGAATAATTTCCTGTGCCACGGGGCTAGAAATACCGATCGCCGAGAGTCCGACAAACGTGCCGATGGTATAGCAAAACCAGAGCGCATAAAAAGACGGTGATTGCAAGAGTTGTCGCCGCTGATTTTTGGTTGTTTCGAGCCGTTTGGGTGTCCAGTTGTGGGGTTTCCATCCGACTGGGGGTAATCTTAAGGTGATGGAGATGACGAGAATAATTGCTGTCAAGCTAATCCCCAGAATCGCAAAGCTAGGAAGAACGCCAAACGCCTCAATTAAGCCTTTTGCTATCGGCGCCGTCACCAAGGGAGAAAGTCCAAACCCGATCGCCGTCAATCCCACTGCCAACCCTTTGCGATCGGGAAACCATTTAGCGGAAACGGCTAGGGGAACACCATAGGCAATGCCAACTCCCGCGCCAGCAATTACCCCATAAGTAATGGTTAAAAGAATGATATTCGTGGTGAAACTGGAGAGGAGATAACCAATTCCCGTTACCACGCCACCAATCGCGGTAATTTTGCTCACACCGATCTTATCAATGTAGAATCCCGTAATGGGCATCAACAGGGCATAGAGGACTAATAAAAAGGTGAACGGTAACAAACTTTGGGTGGCGCTGATGCCAAATAAGTCCTCTAGCGGTTTACGGAAGATACTCCAAGAATAGACTGTGCCTAGACACAGTAGGACAAGCGAGCCTAACGGGATTAAAAACCATCTGCCTTTTTCTGCTGGCAAGCCAAAAACGCGAACAGATTGCCAGTTATCCATAGCATCTCCTACACACAGCTGATCATCCAAGAGGATACCACCTGAATCGTATCTGATCAGCTAACTGGGTCAAGCTAATATTCGGCTCTATGATCCCCTTTGTCGATTGGGTTGAGGTACGTAGGTAGAGCCTTCTCGAAGAATAAGCCAACTTAGCAGGTAGCTTCATGATTGTCTGCGTTCTCTGACATTCTCCCCTGATTTTCAATCGGGCTAGCAAAATTTTCTAAGTTGGCTTGTTGCAGCTTGGCATCTGATTCTATCCTTGTATACTCACTTAGTTATTTTTACCCGTCCTGACTTCGATCAAAACCTAAGATTATTTCCCAGCCAGACAGCGCTCAAACCAATCACAAGCGAGTTGTGCCACATTTTCCAAGGCACCAGGTTCCTCAAACAAATGGGTAGCCCCTGGAACAATTTCTAATTTCTTTTCAACCTCTAGCTGTGCCAAAGCCTCCTTGTTCATCTCAATCACGGGAGCATCATTACCACCAACAATTAGTAGCGTCGGTGCTTGTACCTGCGGTAAAACCGCTCCCGCCATATCAGGGCGTCCGCCACGGGAAACGATCGCATCAACAGCTTGAGGGCGGCGGGCGGCGGCAACTAAAGCTGCACCCGCACCCGTACTGGCACCAAAGTAACCCACTGGCATCTTGGGAACATCTAAGTTTTGGGCAAGCCATTCTGTCGCCGTCACCAGCCGATCTGCCAAGAAGTCGATATTAAAGCGCAAATGTCCTGTCAGCCTATCTTCTTGTTCTTCATCTAAAGTCAGCAAATCAAACAGTAGCGTAGCTAACCCGGCTTGGTTAAGGACTTCAGCAACATATCGATTGCGGGGACTATGGCGAGAACTACCACTCCCATGAGCAAAAATTACCACGCCCTGAGTCGTTTCAGGCATATTCAAATTGCCTTCTAGGTTAACTCGACCCGATGGAATTTGAACAGGTTTTTGTTCTACGTTTAATGCTGATGTTTTAGTCATGGTTTTATTCTCAGTAGTTTTATTCTCAGTATCAGTATTGGTTAATTTTTGAGTGTGGAGCGTGTAGGGGCGGGTTTCACTATTAACGTTTCTTACCTCACCCAGATGCAACTAAACCCGCCCTAATGTAGAGACGTAGCATGCTACGTCTCTACATACCTAGGTATAAATGATGTTAAGTTGATCAACAACATCGATCACGCCAGTTGTATAGATAGCCGCGTTATAGGCAGATCGCCACGCCGCCCAATTGGGAACATTGCCACCTAAGATGACAGTGCCATTATCTACAGCCACCGTCACATCCTCAACATTGACATGAGAATTCCTTGCCAAGGCGGCTTCAATATCTCTAGCGATTACCTGATCAAGGGGTTTATCGCTCAGAACCACCCCAAGTTGATTAATTACATCGATGACACCCGCAATCCCGTAAGCATCCTGTTCCGCTTGATATTTCTTCCAGTAAGCATTCACAGTACCTCGGAGGGTCACAATTCCTGAGGTAACACTGACTTCTATCTGCGCCGAATCAATATCAGGTTCCCAAACTAAGACAGCGTTTACACTCGATGCAATTTCGCTGTCCGGAGGAACTGTTATCGCTGGTGGATATTTTACCTGGAGTTGGTTATCCACTTTCTGAATTCCCGATACCACCCAAGCGTCTTCTGCTGCTGCCATTTTGGCACGGTAACTGGGTACAGTGCCTCTCAAGATAGCTTTACTATCTTCAATCGTAATGTCAACCTCCGCTGCTGGCACGCGCCCATCCCACTGGATTTGCTCTTCAACTCTAGTGGCAAGTTCTTTGTCTGTCATGAAAACCATACCTATCACCTCAAATCGCCATTTGGTG
>NZ_JBKHHI010000185.1:0-12204 GCF_046539235.1 Coleofasciculus sp. | reverse complement strand
CTCATAATCTTTGTGATTGGGCGGGCATGATATTCGCTGAATCGCTCAACCTCAAAGCATTAGCCAAGGGAATGCTAGGCAAACACTGCCTAGATGCTGGGTGGGGTCAGTTTCTCCAAATACTAGAGCAATGCTGCTTTAAGCGGGGGGTCTACTTCCAAAAAGTAGATGCTAAAAAGACTAACTACTTTTGCCCGGAATGCCTAACAGAAACAGGCAAAAAGCTCCTATCCGAGCGAGTCCATTCATGTCACCAATGCGGCTACACAACCGATAGGGATGTAGCAGCCGCTCAAATAGTCCGCATTAGAGGACTTGCAGCCGTGGGACACACGGTCAAGATGCTTTCCGAGGGTAAATTCACTGGAATCCCTACGACGTAAGAATCCCCCGCGCTCTTTTAGCCGGGGGAGTGTCAATCATCCACAAAAACACATCGCTTCATTACACTCATGACCTCTCCCGGATTTGCCGTTGGTGTCAGAGGACTCCATTCCGTTACATTGGCAAAACCGAGACGATACAACGTGTGAATGATTTTCACCACGCCTTTGGCGGAACCAACGACGATAACTTTGACAAATTCTCGTTTTGAGTCTGAACGGGTGGAAGCTTGTAGCTGTATCGAGGCTTCGGGGGGTTTAGTATCGGTCAAAACGTTCTGACCCATTGGGGTTTCCCTGATTTGCGTTTACCTGAAGTATTCGCAGATCTGCGAATACTCAAATTGTACGCTGTATCTTCGCAGATCTGCAAATATTTACTTCCTGATCTTCCTCTGACACGATGGGGAACATGGGAAAAGCAGGCAAAGTCCTTCGGCAAGTTTTGGAGAGCTACGGCATCAGCCAGAACAAATTGGCTCTCACATTGGGAGTTAAACCTTCCGTTGTTTTTCGCTGGTTTCATGAGCAGACAGATCCCAGTGCTGAAACTGTCCGAAGTATTGCTGAAGCTTTACAAGGTCTTGATCCTGCCGCGGCGGATGAGTTTGTCCGGCTTTATTTGGGGGACTATCTTCAAGACAGTGATAAAACCTGAAAGATGCCAGTGGTTCACTTGAAGTAGTGATTGTTACTCCCTTCCCGCCTACATCCAGTCATTAACATAAAGTTTTGTAATAAAAACTGACCTATTGCGTAAAATCTTCCCCCTCAGCCAGAGTGATCCAGTGAACCGTTAAGCTGTTGCGATTCACAGAGTTGTATTAGTATTGAAAATGTATGATTCGGTAAAATTAAAACTAATGAATGATCGACTGGCGAGAAAGTATTTATTTGTGGAGATTAATAGATGTCTAATACATCTGAAAATACTGAGTTAATTAATTTAGTTATTACCGCAAAACAAACTGTTCCAGGCAGTATAGAGCGAAGGCAAAGTGTAACCAAACTGGTTGATCAAATCCTGCGATCGCGCCCAATATGCCGTCCACTCAAAGACCAACCCCTATCCAGTGCTTGCCAAGACATTTACCAAGCCGCACGCCAGCAACTTTTCCTTACGCTATCCTCGGATATTGACCGCTACAATCCTGAAAACAAATCCCTCAGACAATGGGCAAATGTACGGATGCGGGAAGCCTTTCAAAAAATACTCACAGACAATCGTCTGAAACAGCTAGCCCTAGAAGCAAAACAACATCCAACCCAGACACAACAACGCCAATATCTGTTAACTGAACTCATTAATGCGATTCAACTATCCCGGAGACTGATCCATCCCCAGCGAGGTGAACTTTCTCGTGATTTTTATAACGTAATTTATGATGATGCCGTTAATCGAACATTGCTTTATGTTTTCCAAAAAATTGACTTATATGACCCGGAACGAGGGAATGGGGTATTTATGAATTGGGTTAACTTTAGACTGGATAGAACATTAAGAGACATTCGAGCCTCTTACCAGATTACCCAAGATAAGCCGATTCCTATCGAGGAAATCGATAATTTGGGAACAACGGAAGCGGCTCCCACGACATTTGAAATAATCATGAACTATATAGAACGTGACCCCGATGAAATTTTCAAACGGGAAGTGATTCAAAAAAATCCCAACGCCAGCTTCCAAGCTATATTTTTAGCCAAACGTATTCAAGGGAAAAGCTGGAAAGAGATTTCTCAAGACTTGGGAATACCCGTAACCACCCTAAGTAGTTTCTATTGGCGCTGTATTCAACGGCTTGCGCCAAGAATTAGACAGTACGTCCAAGACTGCGCCTAAGTTCGTCATTTGTAAGGGTTTGAGGAGTATTTACAGAACTTAACCTAGTTCGGTTTATTTCCATCAATCTACTTATTCGACTCCAGCGACACAGATAAACAGGATAAAAGGTCATGATTCATATTAATAAACCCGCGATGGATAAAGTTAAGTTAGGCTGGCAAGTCCATCAAACAGCCAAACAGTTTCGTCAACACCAATCAACTCCATTCAATTTTGTCAACGCGCAACAGGTTTATCTGAATACCCTAGCCGTGTATGCAGTTAACGACTACCTCAAGCGCCAAGGAATAGAGACAGATTTGACGGGAAGTGATAGCTGGAACCCATTAATCCAGTCTTTAGCCAATATTGCCGATTTAAAGGTTAAACGGCAAGGGCAATGGGTAAAATTAGAGTGCCGTCCTGTATTCTCGGATACAAACTTGGTTTACATTCCAGCGGAAGTTTGGGAAGATAGGATGGGTTATGTGGCGGTAGGGATTAATGAATCTCTCACCGAAGCAACGTTACTCGGTTTTACTCAAATCGTAACCAAGGAGGAGTTATCGCTTAGCCAGTTTCAATCTCTGCATGATTTGCTCAAGTGTCTTCAACCCAAAGGTGAACCATCACCTCTGGTTAGGTTAAGTCAATGGTTTGATAATATTGTGGCAGAGGGTTGGCAAACTGTTGAAGCACTATTGGGTACACCAGAGGTTAGTCTAGCATTCAGAAGTGGCAATCCGACGACGGTTAAGCGGGGAAAGACCATTCAACTGAAAGACCATAATCTAGCACTGATACTTGACCTGAATCAAGACAATGAACAAAACGTTCATATCCGGGTTAAAGTTCGTTCCCTAGCGAGTAATACCCCTTTACCCGAAGGAATTAGGTTAATGGTACTGGATGAAACTGGAGAACCTTTTCTAGACACTCAAGCCGGAAACGCTGATCATTCTATTCAAACTAAACCCTTTCAGTTTATTGATCAACCTGAGGAAAAATTTACCGTTAAAGTGGTGCTAGGTGAGGATAGTGTAACGGAGGATTTTGTAATTTAAACTGAGGAAAGCCGGAACATAACTATGGGTAAGGTCGTTAAACTCAATTTAGAACATGGGGATTTTAGCCAAGGGTTTCAGATTACCCTAGAAATTGGCGACGATAGTTTTCCGCATCGTCAAATCCGAACAGGTGGTAGTCTACCCGCTAATTTACAGGTTTCTGGAAACTATGATAATTGGAAACAAACCTATCGCCGCTTAGAAACAGCGTTCAGGCGTCCAGTTATTCTAGACGAAGAAACCGAATTACTTCCCCCTGTCTCTGCTGATGAATGTCAAGTCTTATTTGAAACCCTAAAAGGTAGTATTAATCATTGGCTGAGTGCTGAAGAGTTTCGCCGTGTCAAAGAGCAATTACTCAGAGAATTAGACGAAGACGAAGAAATTCGTGTCATTATCCGCACCAGTGAACACAATTTGCGGAAATTACCCTGGGATGCGTGGGAATTTTTTGACGAGTTTCCCAATGCGGCTGTGGCGATTAGTCCGACAGAACATGATGTCGGAACTCCGGTTAAGCCGAAAAATAAAGTCAGAATTTTGGCGATTTTAGGCAATAGCCAGGGAATTAATATTGAGAGAGATAGAGGGTTACTTGAAGGTTTACCTCAAGCGGATGTCCGCTTTCTGGTGGAACCGCAACGTCAAGAATTTGAAACCCTGTGGAGTGAAGAGTGGGATATTCTTTTCTTTGCAGGACATAGTTACTCTCAAGGAGATGGCGATTGCGGTTATATTTATATTAACCAAACCGAGAAGCTAGCTATTAGCGAGTTAAAAAATACGCTAAAACGAGCGATCAAGAAGGGGTTACAACTGGCGATTTTTAATTCCTGTGATGGTTTAGGATTAGCCAATGAGTTGCAGCGGCTAAATATCCCGCAAATGATTGTTATGCGGGAACCTGTACCGGATAAGTTTGCTCAGGAATTTTTGAGATATTTTCTGGAATCGTTTTCCCGTGGCAAATCGTTATATACTTCAGTCCGAGAAGCCAGGGAAAAGCTGCATGACTTATCGGATATTGAGAGAAGGTTTCCAGGTGCAAGTCTGTTACCCGTAATTTGCCAAAATCCTACGGTTTTACCCGTTAAGTGGAACGATTTTTTGGCAAGGAAGAAGCCTGAGGTTGAATCCGAATCAGGTGATGGGGTTAAACCGCCAGTTTTACCTGGATATAAACAGACGTTACCCCAACAGATTTCTCCGGAAAAGTCGGCGACTGAGGATAAAGCCCTTCAGGTTTCATCCCCAGGGAAAAAGCCAATCTGGAAACTAATAGGTATTGGGCTTTTGGGCGGCGCTATTTGTATCTCAGCCCTCAGCAGTTGGTTATGGTGGAAACGCCCGATCTGTTCATTGAGCGATAATCGGATACCCTTTATGGTTAATATTCCCCAAGGACAACTGTTTAACTATGGGGGAAGTACAACCTGGGTGCCTATGGCTCAACCATTTCACGAACAGATCAAGACAGAATTGCCCGCTTTTCAGCTCAATCCACCGAAGTATAGTGGTTCAGTTGAGGGTATTCAACAGGTATTGGGAGGCTATTTTGCCTTCGGTTTATCCTCTAGCCATCTGCACAAACAAGATTTAGCTGCGGCGAGACAGCAAGGCTATGAACTGATGCAGAAGTCGGTGGCGATTGACGCGATCGCAGTTGGGGTCAATCCGCAACTCAATGTGTCTCGCTTAACTCTAACTCAGCTTAAAGATATTTATACTGGAAAAATTCGCAATTGGCAAGAAGTAGGGGGTCCGGATTTACCGATTACTCCCTACTCCCGCAAGCAAGAAGGCGGGACGGTGCGATTTTTTGCCGATGCGGTTTTAGGAGGACAACCATTCAATACCCAAATTGTTCAATTTGTTGATTCGACAACCATGGGGATCGGTAAAGTTAGCAATGATCCAGGTGGTATTTACTACGCCTCAGCAGCGGAACTTGTTCCTCAGTGTGGAATTCGTCCTTTACCGTTGGAACTTCCGGGAAAGACGGCGATTGCTCCCTATCAAGGTGATTTAGTTCCCCCGGAGTCTTGTCCCCAGCAGCGCAATGAGATGAATTTCGCCGCCTTTAAAAGTGGAAAGTATCCTTTAACTCGAAACTTATTTGTGATTATTAAAGATTTTCCCGGTGAATATAATGCCGAAGAACAAGCCGGGAGAGCCTATACTAATTTGATATTAACGGGTAAGGGTCAAGCGATGGTAAAAGAAACGGGATTTGTTCCGGTTGCTCAGGCTTGTCCGTCGCCCTAGTGCAGGGTGGATGAGCTGGGGGAGCATGTAGAGACGTAGCATGCTACGTCTGGGAAGATGGGGGAGATGTTAGCTGTTGGCGTTATTTCTGCCTTCTTGCACTAGTACAAGGGCTTGTAGCAGGTGACTTGATCAGATTGGGTATTAATCGAGCGCCCAAAGGATAAAGAAATGATTAGCTGGTGGGGGGATTATTTAATTGTCTGTGTCAATCTGTGTGTCTAACTATTTAATGCTCTATCTGTGTAATTACTCCCTCTGTGTCATCTGTGTTTTTGTCAATACTTAGTAATGATTTTGATCATAAGTTTAACAAAATACTTATGACACAGCTAAAATGGTGGAAGAGACTTTACGATTAAATCGGGTGCCAAGCAATAGCCCCCTACAGTGTATGCACTACTCATCTTTATTGGTATTACTATCCTTATCCCTATCGTTCCCGCTACTTTCGCCCTCAACGGTAAATGCCCAAGAGATAACAGAACAACCGGGTTTTGCTCAAGGATTTTGGCGTCCAGCCGAACAACTGGTTCAAGAACAACTGAATTTGATTAATCGGATTGAGCAGGCATTCTATAGTCCTAATGTATATCAAGTAGAAGCCACGCGATCGCAACTGTTCTTACACCTAGGTAAAGTAGAACGCTTCTTGACGAGTCAGTATCAAATTCCCCAGTTTCTCTGTAATAATGGAACCCCTGATCCCGATGTTCCCGCACCGTTAACCTTACCCCAGCGACAGGTGTATTGTAATCTTTATGTGTCTACCCAAACGCTGGAACCAATGGTTGATCTATTGGATATGCGGTTACCGATGCTAGCTGGGTTAGCTGCACCTAGTACCATACCATTAGATGATCAACGTCCAGGCTTGCGGTTGAATTTAGCCACACCACTTCGTCCTATATTTGCACCTGTACAGGACTTCCCAGAACCGGAACCGCCAGTCTTGGGTATGCCGACAAAGCGCCCCCTTACAGACTATCAGAGACAGCCGCGACAACCTGCGATCGCGCCTCCGGAAGCTGTGACTAAAACAATTTTAGCCGCACGGGAACAACTATTACCCGCATTACCAGCATTTCCCGACTCGGCTCGAATAATTGACCCCGGTGTTTACTCAGTCATTCCCACCCAAAGTACTTTGGGTCTTTTACCCTTAGAACCCCAGCGATACGCCGACTTTCTTGACCAACCCAACACCGGGATTGCCCGTATATTCCTCGCCGAAAGTTATCAACCTGATCCCAATAAGCTGCGAAACCGCCTGCTATCTCCCCTCCCCCAACCCTTTCCCTTAACGACTGGGGTTGAATCGGCGACGGATTCCGTTCCCAGCTTGGCGCTGGAGATTGAAAATGGAAACTTTACCATTCCCTTGCAGGGGCTCTCTTATGGTTTTATCGTCAATTTGGGTGACGTTTCTTTAAACGAAATCAACGCCAATCTAAACACAATTCCTACGCTTACACCCGAACAACGGGATTTATATCTGAATTATCGTCCCCCCAATCAAGTAGAAGCCTTACAAATAGACCAACGGCGCTTTTACACGGGTAAGGATGGTATCGGCTTTGTCCCGCCTTTAAGCCCACCGGCGGCTACAGGTTCAGAGGCAAAATTAAATAATACCTATTTGGTTCGATTAATTCAATTCCAGTTACCTGAAGCTGTACTCAAAGGAGAACCAATTTCCCGGGCGCAGCGCCGCTATTTACCAGAAATCCTCAATACACCGAGTAGCGATGTGATTGTGGCATTTCAACCCGTTCACCAGCGTTTAGATGGGAGTTATACCGTGCTGTGGCGTCTACTTTATCGGTTTGGTGATCCCCAAATTGAAAACTTAGCCGAATACGTTGAATTAGAGTGAAGGTTATTCAAAATCCACTGATGTCGTTACGACGGCAGGCAACTCTGAGGGTTCAACGCTTAGAACCTTAGAACGTGTCAGCAGCTTGGTTTCAGTAGGCACTTTAAGCTTTGACGCTAACTTGAAGAACTCAAGCATTTTAATGAAGCTAAACGTGGGATCGGGAAGATAGACAACCTGTCCAGAACGAATGGTTATCCCCTGGCGACTGGATGACTGAAAGGCATGATGGAGATTATGCCAGCCTTCACCCAGAGTTAGAAATGCTACAAACTGATTATTGCGACTGAGATCATCAGTGATAAATGGTTGTTCCCCCACAATATGGCAAAGGGAGTTGACGGTTTGCACGCCATGAAACAGCAGCGTTGTGCTGAGAAAAAAAGCACCCAGATATTCAACACCACCGATGAGATAAGAAATCACTCCCAGTGCTACTAGCGGGATAAAGTGCAAACGATCAATTACCTTTAAAACAGTATCACTCTCAACATCGGCAGGTAGCTTGTCAGGAAAAAAGCGGGGAGATAATAGCCAACCCCCTTGAGACCAATAAAATCCTCTGATTCCCTGAACGGGTGTACAGGGGGAATGGGGATCGAGATCTTGATCGACATGTTTATGATGGGCTATATGGTGCGCTTTCCACCAACTTGGACCCATCTGTCCCGCCGATGCTCCCACAATACTTCCCACCCATAGAACTGGAGCAGGAGCCTGATAGCTTTTGTGGGTGAGTAGTCGATGGTAGATGCCGGTTGTTGCCAGCATGCGGATTAGATATAAAAAGATGAGCCATAGGAGAGCGCCCCACGATAAACCCGTGATTAAAACAAGTAACGATCCGATATGGCTCAAGATAATTAGAGTCGGACCGATTAGATAAGAAATAATTGTTAGTGGAGAATACTGCCTCATTTTTTTCTATTGTCCTAAAAGGATGGTTGAATAAGTCGTTAATGAAACCTGCTCCTACTTTCCTATTACCAAGAAACTCCTCTGACCTACAAAACAACCGCATAACCTATACTTGTCGCGTCATGCGGTTCAATGTAGCTAATGAATATTAAATTCAATTATTAATTGAATTAGCATCAAGCTATCTTCAAATTAATAATCTAAAGTCGAACAATACCTAAGTTGGCTAACTCTTCAAAAAATCTGATGAAAACAAACTTTTGACCCTTCGCGACCCTCAATGGCATACTTTTAAACTCCCCAAGAGCGTTACTAGGCTGCATTTTTGGGTGGTAGAACAACTTTCTTCGCTAAACCCACTCCTTGGAGTAGTTGAATTGCCCACCACGTCATATCGATTTCCCACCATTTACGTCCAGCCGGAGCAACATTGGGATGAGCATGGTGATTGTTGTGCCAACCTTCTCCGTAGGTTAAGATAGCTGCCCACCAGAGATTGCGAGAACCATCATTAACTTCATAAGTCTGATAACCGCGCAAGTGAGTGGCAGAATTAATTAACCAGGTGCTGTGCCACAGTACGACAGCTCTGACAAAGACACCCCAGAATACAAATTGCCATCCCCCGATTACATAAAGCAATACACCCAAAGGAAGTTGTAATAATAAGAAATAGCGATCTAACCAGCGATAATAGGTGTCTCTTGCCATATCAGGAGCGTATTTTTGATAAACTTCGTAATCAAAAAATTCGGGCTTATGATAGAACAGCCAAAGCATGTGACTCCACCAAAACCCATGTCGCGCTGAGTAAGGGTCTTTGTTTGCATCATCAGGGTGAGCATGGTGCTGACGGTGTGCTGCTACCCAGAAGATTGGTCCCCCTTGGAGAGCTACAGCCCCGATGGTGGTCAGAATATATTCCAACCACTTAGGAACTTGAAAACTCCGATGGGTCAAAAGCCGATGATAGGCTAAACAAATGCCAATGCTGCCAAAAAGCCAATGGAGAAATATCATTACTCCCAAGGCTGACCATGAAAAAAACCAGGGCGCCAGCAGTGCTAAGACGTGAATCGCGCCAAAAAATAGCAGACTGGGCCAATGGAAGGGGAAGTTAGTGCGACTTTGAGGAGGCACTGAGATTGAATGATTAGTCATGAGAATCGTTACAGTAGGAATTGATGTGCAAGTGTTACTTACACTTCTATGATCAGCTTAACGATTTATCCATCAAAATGCAAGTGTTACTTACATTACTAAACTATGTCTCGTACCAGTTCTACAACACGAGCGCGTTTGATTCAAGCAGCGCTTGAGTTGTTTACCGTTCAGGGGGTTACCGAGACGACCACACGTCAGATTGCTGAATTAGCCCAGGTTAATGAAGTCACCCTGTTCCGTCACTTTGGTAACAAACAAGGATTACTCTTAGCGGTGATCGAAGACTCTGGGGTGTTTACCCGTCTGGGTGAATCACTCAGAGCCCAAGTAGATCAGACAACGACGTTTGAGCAGGCGCTAATTAACTATGGACGCGATCGCCTTCAGGTTCTGACGCAGATGCCCGAATTACTGCGCTCTGTGGTTGGGGAGTCAGGAAAATATACGGTTGAGCATCGTCAGGCGTTAGGAGAAGGTGTTACTCAAGCCAACCTGGACTTCGCTGATTATCTTACCACCGTGATTCAACGCGATCATCTACCATTGGCATTATCAGCGGAAAAATTAGCCAGCTTGGTTAATGTGATGTTATTCGGGTATTTGGTAATTGAACTAACCAGCGAGTTCCACAGGCTTTGGCAGAATCAGGAGGATTTTTTGCAAAGTTTGGTCGAACTCATCTTACACGGAGCTTTTGCAGACAGAGAGCTACAGAGACGGGAAGAGGCGGAGGAAGAGCCAGGAAGCGGCGATACAGGGGAGATAGTGCGCCAGCCTGTCCCCAATTCTGCACCGAATGCGCCTTCTCAGGTGATTTCCGCTGAGACGGTAGCCGATTTACCCGCATCCTTAGTTCATGACATTTTGCAACAAGCGAAAAAAAGCGGCTTACGGGATTATGCTCTCGCTTATGTCCTCTTTGGTGCAGGATTGCGGGTAGAAGAAATTATTGGCTTAGAGCGATCGCACCAAATTAGTGACGCCCATAGACACTTGTTGCAAGTGACTCACGGTAACCTGCGCCAAGTCCCTGTCAATCAGTGGATTATGGGCAAGCGCTATGGTTCATACACCCGCAATCCCTTAAACCAATGGCTCAAAAATCGTAAAGATGATCGCTCACCCTTGTTTGTCAATGAAGCCTTGGAACGGATGTCTGTGCCAGAATTAAGAGCTGCATGGCATAACTTTACCTCTGAGTTGGAAACGCCATCTCCCTCAATTGAGCAAGCGCGACAGACATGGTGCGTGGAACTGTTAATGAGAGGGATGAATGTGGAGGATTTGAGTATTTTAAGCGGTTTGGATGTAAAACAATTAGAACCTTATGTTCGTAGGGCAAGGGAAAAAACGGCGTTGGAGCGGGCGATTCGTTTAGATCAAAAGCCTTGAGTAGGGGTTGCTGAATAAGTATTGTGGTGAGGATAGGGAACAGGGAATGATTGTGCGAGCGTCTCGCTCGCTATTTTGCATGTTTTTATCTATCGATTGGCTTATGCTAAATAGGCGACAGGCGACAGAAACTCTATTAAAAATGGTATGAATAATACAGTCATCCTCAATTCTTTTGAACAGACGCTAATTGAGAAAATCCGCGACTTACCAATCGCACAAGGGTGGCGGAACCTAGTGAACATAGTATTGAACCAAACTTGATATATATAACTCCTATGCGGGAACTTCAACTTGCTGATTTCCGGCTAAATCAAATGCCTGGTGAATGGCTTGTAATGCTGTCACCCCTTGCTCTTTATTCACCACACAACTAATTTTTATTTCCGAAGTAGTAATCATTTGAATATTGATTTGGTGTTGAGAAAGAGCGGCAAACATCCGTGCGGCTACACCGGGTTGTCCAATCATCCCTGCACCAACAATACTGACTTTGGCAATATCGGCATCAAGGAGAACCTCGCCGTACCCTAAAATAGGGGCTGCCTCCTGGAGAATTTTCTGGGCATTTTCCGCCTCAGCTTGGGCGACGGTGAAAGCAATATCGCGTGTGGGAATTCCATCAATCACTCGACAGCGCTGAGATTGAATAATCATATCCACGCTAATGGTTTGCTCGGCTAAGATACTAAATATGCGAGCTGCCATACCCGGACGATCAGGAACATAGCGAATCGCTAAACGGGCTTGATTTTGGTCAAGAGCAACACCTCGGACGGGGTTTGAATGTAGAGACGTTGCATGCAACGTCTCTACGTTCTCAGAAATCGGTAAACGGGCAGGGGAACTCTTAATATTAAACTGGTCACACAAAACCGCGATCGCGCGATTACAATCAGCCGCATCAATCACACAGCTTACTTTTACCTCAGAGGTGGAAATCATCTGAATATTGATTCCCGCATTTGCCAAGGTGGTGAACATTTGCGCCGCAATACCGGGATGTCCAATCATCCCCGCCCCCGCGATCGCGATTTTGGCGATATTCGATTCCACTAAGACTTCCGCCTGATCAGCACTGGGATTAGTCGGGTTACGAAACGCGGGTGCGATCGCTTCGGCGACGGCTTCAGCCCGTTTGAGAATACCCTTACTTACACTAAAGGCAATATCATTCGTATTCCCCTCGTGAATCGACTGGATAATTAAATCCACATCCAAATCTTGACCCGCAATCTCACCAAACAATTGTGCCGCGACACCGGGATGATCCGGAACCCGCAGCATTGCCACTTTTGCCTGATCGGTATCAAATTC
>NZ_JBKHHI010000184.1:0-12292 GCF_046539235.1 Coleofasciculus sp. | reverse complement strand
GCGCGACTGGCAACTTTTACCCGCACTCTGCCATACTTCGTCTCGACTCGCTCAATTGCCCGTTGCAAAATCGTGCGTTGCTGGGTAAAGTGGCGAATACCCAGGGTTGTGGTTTCCCTAAATAAAATATCTTCACAAACGGTTAATTTTTCCGGTGGGCAGATCACCGTAAGTAATACCCCAGGACGAGATTTTTTCATGCCAATGGCTTGGGTGAATACATCCAACGCCCCAGCATTAAATAACACATCGAAGACATACCCAATCACTTGGGGATTTAAGTCATCAATTTGGGTTTCTATCACACAAACGGTTTCTTGGCAAGGGTCATCATTGATGAGAGTAGCTGTATCTCGTCCCTGAAGCTGAATACCAAACTCGGAGGCTTCTCCAATCCAGAGTCGCAGGATATTCGGAATCGCTAATTCAATGCTTCCCGCGCCATGACCAATCTTGTGCAGAATCATCGCCGGAGGCAGTCCAAATTGAGTGGCAAGGGTGACAGCAATGGCTGCACCAGTTGGCGTGACTAATTCGCGATCGATACCGTTACTGTAAATAGGGACTTGCCGAGATTCCCATAATTTCAAAACAGCAGGAACAGGAACAGGCAATCGACCATGGGCAGCTTGTACTGTACCGCCGCCTGTGGGTAAGGAAGAACAGTAGAGTCGGTCAATGCCCAACCAATCCAACCCCAAACACGTACCGACAATATCCACTAAGGCATCTGTCGCTCCCACTTCATGGAAATGCACGGTTTCAGGTGTCATCCCGTGAACAGCCCCTTCTGCCTCTGCCAAGTTGCGAAAGATTGCCAAACTCCAATCCACGACTTGTGAGGGTAATCCAGCGGTTGTAATTAGGTGTTCAATATCTGCCAGGTGTCGGCTATGCTCATGGTCTGACGGTTCAGCGTGATCATGGTGATGGGCTTGAGTGAGCAAATTTACATGGACTTTAGTTGCTAATTGACCTTGGCGGTGGACGGGTTCTGACTCTAACCGATACTCATGGTCAATTCCCAACCCTTTTAACTTTTCACTTAAATACTCTAACGGCACTCCTGCTGCCACGAGTGCCCCTAAGCACATATCACCAGCAATTCCACTCTGACAGTCTAGATAGGCGAGCTTTGGCATTACGTTTTGAATCCTGAAGGGTCTACATCTATTGTAGGGAACGGGGAATGGGGAGCAGAGGGAGCTGGGGGAGCTGGGGGAGCTGGGGGAGCTGGGGGAGATTGTGTAGGGGCGGGTTTCACTACTATCTTTTTGGTTGCACCCAGATGTAACTAAACCCGCCCCGACTTTACGTAGCTTCTCAAGGAAGGGAGTATGACCAATGACAAATGACCAATGACAAATGACCAATGACCAATAACGATTAAAAATGTTTTAAGTAATGTTACTGGTGCGTGGTATGATCGCCTATGGCTAGATGCGATCCAGCCAATTTTGATGGACTAGCGTTTGCTGCTGCCTGTGAACTTGTCAGACAAATCTGTACAACCCAAGCCCACACTGGAGGAAAGTCCACCAGGAAGTTCTCATACTTCCCCTGAAAGTTCCTCAATGCAAGAGTACTACCAACTAAAACAAACCTTGTTGGCGGTCACTCTGGTAATGACAGGGGTGATTTTTGTCTCTGTCTGGATTTTCTACTCACTCAACATCGCCTTGAATTATTTGATCGGGGCGTGCGTTGGTGTGGTTTACTTGAGAATGTTGGCGAAAGACGTTGAGCGGTTAGGTGTCCAAAAGAGGCGTCCGAGTTCAACTCGGTTGGCTTTATTGATTGGGCTATTAGTCGTTGCCAGTCAATGGCAGAGTTTACGCATTCTGCCCATATTTTTAGGATTTCTGACGTATAAAGCTGCGCTTATCGCTTATATGCTGCAAAGCACCTTGTTGCCTACGTCGAAGTAAGTTCCCCTTGTCAGGGCAGCCAACGCATCCAAACAGTAGGGTAGGCTACACCCGAACTTAACGCCTGTGGACAAAGGAGACAATTCCTTTGGATGAAGCAGGAAACAGACTTAGCAATTGTTCGATGGACAATTGTGAATCATGTCTATGTAGTAGTTTCAACCAAAGGATAGAAGATAGCTGGGGAACTCCGGATGGAAATGATAGATGGTTTGGCGTTCTATAATGCTTTCCCCCTTGCTGAATTAGAAGTTGGTCAGCACCTGTACTGGCATATTGGTAATTTGAAGGTTCATGGTCAGGTTTTTATTACCTCCTGGGTCGTGATTGCCATTCTTGTCATTGCCTCGATTGCGGGGACACGCAACATTCAGCGAGTTCCCAGTGGTCTCCAAAATTTTATGGAGTATGCCCTGGAATTTTTGCGGGATTTAGCCAAAAATCAGATCGGGGAAAAAGAGTATCGTCCCTGGGTGCCCTTTGTGGGGACGTTATTTTTGTTCATTTTTGTGGCAAATTGGTCTGGGGCACTTGTTCCCTGGAAGCTGATTGAGCTGCCTGAAGGTGAATTAGCGGCACCAACCAGTGATATTAATACTACAGTGGCGTTTGCGCTGCTGACCTCCTTAGCGTATTTTTACGCGGGTCTGAGCAAGAAGGGCTTGGGGTATTTTGCTGGTTATGCCCAACCAACTCCCATCCTACTGCCGTTTAAGGTTCTGGAAGATTTTACCAAACCTCTCTCCCTCAGTTTCCGTCTGTTTGGCAACATTTTGGCAGATGAACTGGTGGTGGCAGTATTGGTGCTGTTGGTTCCCCTGTTCGTACCTCTCCCGGTGATGGCATTGGGTTTATTTACCAGTGCGATTCAGGCGCTGATCTTTGCTACCCTAGCAGCGGCTTATATCGGGGAGGCGATGGAAGATCATCATTAGCGATTTGAGGCTAGTGATTAAGATTTGCCACTTCCATCTCGTGAACAATCAAAGAATTCAGCTATGTCTAGCGAATTAGTTTAGGGTAAGCGTTTCACGCACGTTTGTTTGTTATTTAGTCAAAAGTCAAAAGCGAGGAAAAATATCATGGACCCATTAATTTCTGCTGCATCTGTTATTGCTGCTGCTTTAGCTGTTGGTTTAGCAGCAATTGGTCCAGGAATCGGTCAAGGTAATGCGGCAGGACAAGCTGTAGAAGGGATTGCCCGTCAGCCTGAAGCTGAAGGAAAAATTCGGGGAACTTTACTCCTGAGTTTGGCATTCATGGAAGCGCTGACAATTTACGGTTTGGTGGTTGCTCTCGTCTTATTATTCGCTAACCCCTTCTCGTAACGCTTTATGCCATAAGAGCATTCAGACCCCAATGACTGAGGTCTGGATGCTATTGATCTGGAGGGTTATTGAAAACGAAAACGCTATCCCATCCCAACTGAAAAGCTAAGGATTTTGTGCGCTGTGGGATTACCAAAACATCATGATACATTGGACAATTTTACTAGCTGTTGAAGCAGCAGAAGAGGCAGCAGAAGGAGGGTTATTTGATTTTGATGCCACCCTACCTCTGATGGCATTGCAATTTTTAATTTTGGTGGCGATATTGAATGCGGTTTTTTATAAGCCACTCAGTAAAGCCATTGATGGACGGGATGACTACATCCGCCAGAACCGATTAGAAGCACGGGAACGGTTAGAAAAAGCTCAGAATCTGGCGAAACAGTATGAGCTAGAACTAGCAAACACTCGTCGCAAGTCACAAGAGACTATTGCCGCTGCTCAAGCTGACGCTCAGAAAATAGCGGCGGAAAAAATGGCTCAAGCTCAAGCGGAAGCCCAGGCACAACGAGAGCAAGCCCAAAAAGAAATTGACCAACAAAAAGCTGAAGCGATGGCATCCTTAGAACAAGAAGTGGATTCGCTGTCACGTCAGATTCTGGAAAAACTGATCGGACCAGAGTTGGTTAAGTAATGTCGGCTTTATCAGGGTAGCGAAGCAGGGGTTTGCGAGAGGTTAACCCCTAGTCTTTTGTCTGTGGTGTGATCAAAAATAATGCCGGACGAAAACTATAGCCCGTTTAAACGTTACCCAGCGTTAGCGGTAAAGCCGCATAGCAGTTCTCAATTAAAGCAGGTGTATATGGCTATTATGGGTAGTTTTTCAATGTTAGCTACCGCAGAAGGAGGATTTGGTATCAACCTCGATATTTTAGAAACCAATGTAATTAACTTGGTGATTATTATCGGGGTACTGATTTACTTTGGGCGATCATTTTTAGGGAAGACCCTATCGGAGCGACGTTCCAGTATTGAAGACGCCATTAGCGATGCCGAAAAGCAGAAGGACGACGCCGCCGCCGCCTTAGCAGATGCCCAGCAAAAGCTGGCACAAGCGCAAGCGGAAGCCGGAAAAATTCGGGCAAAGGCAGAAGAAAATGCCAACGCCGCTAGAGAATCAATGTTGGCTGCATCGGCTAAAGATGTGGAACGGATGAAAGCGTCAGCCGTTCAGGATTTAAACTCAGAAAGGGAACGCGCGATCGCACAACTTCGCCAGCAAGTGGTTGCCCTAGCGATGGAGCGTGTCGAGTCCCAACTTAAAAGTCAGTTGGATGACTCGGCACAGCATACATTAGTTGACCGCAGCATCGAGCGAGTAGGAGCCAGATAATCATGAAAGGAAGTTCATTTAGTGCTGAGGTGGTTGAGCCTTATGCAGAGGCGTTGATGTCTGTGGCTCAAGAACATAACCTCGTGGATAAATTCGGTGAAGATGTTGCCGCGTTGCTCGATACTTTGAAAGAATCAGAGGAGTTGCAGCAATTTTTAGGCAATCCGATTGTCAAAGCCGAGGACAAAAAAGCGGTCTTAGAACAAATCAGCGGGGATCAAATTCACCCCTACATGGTGAATTTTTTAAAGATTCTCGTAGAGCGGCGGCGCATTCTGTTTTTGAGGGACGTATGTAAGCAGTATCAGGCACTTTTGCGAGAGTTAAAACAAGCAGTTTTAGCTGAAGTCGTCTCTGCTGTTGAACTCAATGACGACCAAAAGCAGGCGGTGCGTCAGAAAGTTCTCACCATGACCAATGCCCAAGATGTAGAACTAGATACCCAAGTTGACGCCGATTTACTCGGTGGTGTGATTATTAAAGTGGGGTCTCAAGTGGTTGATGCCAGTCTGCGTGGACAACTGCGTCGTATTGGTATGAGCTTGAGTCGTTCGACTTAAATGTCAAACGTCATGTTCCAGATGTAGCAGTCTACGTCTGTGATAAGTCATAAGCTAAATTCACAAGGCAAATGACGTAGCTTGCTTCTCGCGAAAGCGAGTATGACCAATGACAAATGACCAATGACAAAGGACAAAGGACAAAAAAGTAGAGGGATTAGTTGAATGGTAAGCATTAGACCCGACGAAATTAGCAGCATTATTCGTCAGCAAATTGAACAATACGACCAAGAGGTCAAAGTCTCTAACGTGGGTACCGTCCTGCAAGTCGGTGACGGCATTGCCCGGGTCTATGGTTTAGACCAGTGCATGGCTGGGGAACTGGTCGAGTTTGAAGATGGTACAGTGGGTATTGCCCTGAACTTGGAAGAAGATAATGTGGGTGTCGTGCTGATGGGCGAAGGGCGCGACATCCAGGAAGGGAGTTCTGTAACGGCTACCGGGAAAATCGCTCAAGTTCCCGTGGGTGAAGCACTCATTGGTCGTGTTGTCGATGCGTTGGCACGACCCATTGATGGCAAGGGAGAGATTCAAAGCGGCGAATCTCGTCTAATTGAATCCTCAGCACCGGGTATTATTGCACGGCGTTCCGTGTATGAACCCCTGCAAACAGGGATTACCGCGATTGACGCGATGATTCCCGTGGGACGGGGACAACGGGAGTTAATTATTGGCGATCGCCAAACCGGAAAAACCGCGATCGCGATCGATACAATTCTCAACCAGAAAGAAGAAGACGTTATCTGTGTCTACGTCGCTGTCGGTCAAAAGGCATCTACCGTGTCTCAAGTTGTCGGTGCACTGGAAGAGAGAGGCGCATTAGATTACACCGTGATCGTTGCCGCTAACGCCAGTGACCCCGCCACCCTGCAATATCTGGCACCCTATACCGGAGCCTCAATTGCCGAATACTTTATGTATAAGGGCAAAGCGACGCTGGTTATCTACGATGACCTATCCAAGCAAGCCCAAGCCTATCGCCAGATGTCCCTGCTGCTGCGCCGCCCACCAGGTCGGGAAGCCTATCCTGGGGATGTATTCTATCTCCACTCTCGCTTGTTAGAACGGGCTGCCAAGCTGAATGACGACTTGGGTGGGGGCAGTATGACCGCGCTGCCAATTATTGAAACCCAAGCCGGTGACGTATCCGCCTATATTCCCACCAACGTGATTTCGATCACTGACGGTCAGATCTTCTTGTCGGCTGACTTATTTAACTCCGGTCTACGTCCGGCGATTAACCCTGGGATTTCTGTATCACGAGTGGGTTCTGCGGCTCAAACCAAAGCCATTAAAAAAGTGGCAGGTAAGCTGAAACTAGACTTGGCACAGTTTGATGACCTGCAAGCCTTCGCCCAGTTTGCCTCAGACTTAGACAAAACCACCCAAGACCAATTGTCACGAGGTGTACGGTTACGGGAACTGCTCAAGCAACCCCAATACTCACCCTTGTCTGTGTATGAGCAAGTCGCCCTCGTCTATGCGGGTATCAATGGCTACTTAGATGACATTGAGGTGGAGAAAGTCACCGCCTTTACCAAGGGGCTGCGGGACTACTTAAAGACCAGCAAACCGCAGTTTGCTGAGATTATCAAGGATAAGAAAGTCCTCACTGAAGACGCCGAAAACCTGCTCAAGGAAGCTTTGGCTGAGTACAAGCAGACTTTCTTAGTCTCTGCGTAATGGGTTCATGGTTCATGGTTCATCGGTAATACGCCATGAACCATGGATAATCAACAGTTAACAATAAACAAACTATGCCTAATTTAAAAGCGATTCGCGATCGCATAAAATCCGTCAAAAATACTCAGAAAATTACCGAAGCGATGCGTCTGGTGGCAGCCGCGAAAGTGCGTCGCGCCCAAGAACAGGTGACATCGACTCGTCCCTTTGCTGATCGCTTGGCACAAGTCCTCTACGGGTTGCAGAACCGTCTCCGGTTTGAAGAGGCAGACTTACCCTTGCTCAAACAACGGGACGTCAAATCTGTTGGCTTACTCGTCGTGTCCGGCGATCGCGGTTTGTGTGGCGGTTACAATAATAACGTGATCCGCCGTGCCGAAAACCGCGCCAAGGAACTCCAGAAAGAAGGCATTGACTACAAATATGTCTTAATCGGGCGCAAAGCCATCCAATACTTTGAGCGCCGGGAGCAGCCGATTGATGCCAAATACACAGGCTTAGAGCAAATTCCCACCTCAACTGAAGCCTCAATGATTGCCGATGAATTGCTGTCATTGTTCCTATCGGACACCGTGGATCGGGTTGAACTGGTTTATACCAAGTTTGTCTCCTTAATTAGTTCTCGCCCCGTGGTACAAACCTTGTTGCCTTTAACCGCTCAAGGATTAGAAGCCCAAGATGATGAAATCTTCCGCCTCACCACTCGCGGCGGTGACTTTGAGGTGGAACGGGAAAAAGTGACTACAGAAAATCGTCCTTTACCTCGTGACATGATCTTTGAACAAGATCCAGTCCAAATTCTGGATGCCTTACTGCCGTTGTATTTGAATAACCAGTTACTGCGGGCATTACAAGAATCAGCCGCTAGCGAATTAGCCGCCCGGATGACGGCGATGAACAACGCCAGTGATAATGCCAGCGAATTGATTGGCACTCTCAGTCTGTCGTACAACAAAGCGCGACAAGCTTCCATTACTCAAGAAATTCTGGAAGTCGTTGGCGGTGCCAGCGCTCTTGGTGGTTAGCCGTAGGGGAGGTAGGGGCGCAAAGCTTTGCGCCCGCGCCCCGCGCCTATAGTTTAATATTTATGTAGAGACGTAGCCTGCTACGTCTCTACCACTAATATCGCCCCTTCCCAATAATTGCCAGAAGCTGATGAAAACATCAACAGAGCAAAATACCTCAACCTTATACAATCAAGATTATCACCTCTGGCTAGAGACAACGATACAACAACTCCGCTCCAGAGAATTTACCCATGTTGATTGGGAAAATTTATTGGATGAATTGGAAAGCATGGGAAAAAATAATAGAAGAGCGGTTAAAAGTCTCTTGACCCGACTTTGGGAACACTTGCTCAAGCTGCGTTACTGGGAATCAGAAAAAGAATACAATAAAAATAAGTGGAAATCCGAAATCACTACATTTCGGCAACAGATTCGAGATGAATTGTCAGATAGTCCCAGTTTAAAACCTTACTTAGTAGAAATTTTCCCTAACACGTATCAGGATGCCAAAAAAGTCATAGCGCGTTTAATGGATAAACCCATACAATTTTTCCCAGAAGCTCCTCCCGCATCGAGTGAAGATGTGTTAAAGGAAGATTGGTTTTTTGAAGACTTGTAGGGGCGCCATTGGTGTAAACTTTAACGCCCGATTTTGTCACCCCCTTTATTGCTTGGCTGCTATTCCCCACACCCTAAACCCTATTCAGCACCCATAAAGGCGGTAGTTAACCAGGATTTGGTATCAGTAGCGGCAGGTTTGACTATGATCTTATGTTTCCTGACAACAGATGTGAATAAACCCGCCCTGCTCCCAAGAATTAACCTACCCCAAACAACCAACATTGTAGAGACGTAGCATGCTACGTCTCTACAATGTGACGGATCTGAATTACCAACCCTTTTCAGCTTGCTCTAACACATAAGCGGCAACGTCTTCAATGTCGGAATCGCTTAAGCGTCCGATAAAGGCAGGCATAGCCCCTTTGCCATTTTTGGCTTGGTAGACAATCTTCTCGATGGAGTCCATGCCATACTTCTCCAAGGCATCCTTTTTCAGGGTCTTATTTGCCATAACAATGTTGTTGCCCCCTATATGGCAAGCGGCACAGTTGGCAGCAAAGATTTTGGCACCCTTTACCGTATCAGCAGCTAGAGCCGGACGGCTGAATGCCAAACCAAACACAGCGACGGCAAGTAAAATGATGGACAGAATTTTCTTCAATGTAGTTCTCCTCTTCTCAAAACAGACAGTAAGTATTATTGCTCAATTATCAATTGCAGCAATGTGGGACAGAATTGACCTAATCCATCAATCCAATGCTATAGGCATGATGCAATAGTGTCTGCCTTTCTACAAATTTTACCAGGATACGCGCCTAATCCAGAGTTTCGTGCCAAGTCAAATAGCCGAGACGTCGGGAAGCTGGGGTTGTAGAGACGTTCCGGTGGAACGTCTGGGAGCTGGGGAAGCCGGGGGAGAAAAAATTAAATTAGAGCTTGAGCGATGAATCATCAATCTGGAAAATTGATTAAATTTTTAAGGAAAGATTAAGTTTGAAAACGGTTTGTAATAAATTTCATACTATTTGATACAAAACTCAAATATGCCCGATTTTCTTACGATAAATATCCCCAATTGGTGAAGTAAATCACACCTTACTGATTGGCAAACGCCTAAAATATTATAAACGTTGCGGTTAAGCCGTGAACTTAAATATATTTAGTCACGTAAAGGGAAACCTAAAATGACAGCCAAAAAGCTTCATCAGCAAGAGAGTTCTTATAATTATCAAAGCAAGGGACAAGTAAATACAGGATTCAAAGAGGCTGTAGGGATAGAGACTTTAGGGAATCTAGGGATTGGGCAGCAAAACTTTGTGAATAGGAATTTGGAGCGAACGCTTAAAGAATTATCAGATTTAGAATTTGCGTTAGATCGAGCCGCAATTGTGGCGCTTACCGATAAACAGGGCGTGATTCACTATGTCAATGATAAATTTTGCGAAATATCACAATATCGTCGAGAAGAGTTAATTGGCAAAACTCATCGTTTGATCAAATCTGGTCATCATCCGCCAGCATTTTTTAAAGAATTCTGGACGACGATCGCATCGGGCAAAGTCTGGAAAGGCGAAATCAAAAATAAAGCTAAAGACGGAACCTATTATTGGGTGGATACTACCGTTGTTCCCTTTTTGAATGAACAGGGAGAAATCTACCAATATTTAGCCATTCGCTTTGATATCACCGAGCGCAAGCAGGTTGAGGAAGCCTTACAACGATCAGAACTGAAGGCGCGACAACAAGCACAACAACTCGAAGAGGCATTGGAGAAGCTTAAACAAACCCAAAGTCAACTGATTCAAAGCGAAAAAATGTCCAGCGTGGGTCAACTGCTGGCTGGAATTGCCCACGAAATTAATAATCCGGTCAATTTTATTTATGGCAATCTAGTTCATACTCGCGAGTATGTTAACAGTGTGTTACAGGTTGTGGCGCTTTACCAGAAACATTGTCCCGCAGAAATACCGGAGATTGCAGCCGTTATCGAGGAAGAGGATATCGAGTTTATTGTTGAAGATTTACCCAAAATGGTGTCGTCTATGCAAATCGGAGCCAACCGCATTCGAGACATTGTGCTGTCATTGCGGAACTTCTCGCGTCTGGATGAGCAGGAGATGCAACCGGTTGATATTCATCAAGGGTTAGATAGTACCTTATTGATTTTGCACAATCGCTTAAAAGCCAAAGCTGAACGCCCGGAAATTCAGGTGATTAAAAATTATGGGGATTTGCCGCCTGTAATGTGTTATGGCAGTCAGCTTAATCAAGTGTTTATGAATTTGATTGCCAATGGGATTGACGCCTTGGATAATCAGCCTGAACCGCGAAAAATTACAATTTCCACAGCCGTACAAAGTGGGGAATATTGGCAGAAGCAGGGGATACTTTCAGAGTGCGATCGCACTTCTCAGACGCCGTGGGCGGTGATTACCATTGCTGATAATGGACCCGGAATGCCAAAAGCGACTCAGGATCACTTATTTGATCCCTTCTTTACCACCAAACCTACGGGGAAAGGCACAGGGTTAGGGTTATCCATCGCCCATAATATCGTTGTGGAAAAGCATCAGGGTCAAATCCGCTGTATTTCCCAGGAGGGAAAGGGAACTCAGTTTATCGTGGCGATTCCCTTGGTGCAGTAGGGATGGGAGATGGAAGCAGGAGGAGCGGGGGGAGCTGGGGAAGCGGGGGGAAACGAATGACAAATGACGTAGCTTGCTTCTCGCGAAGCGAGTATGACAAATGACGTAGCTTGCTTCTCGCGAAGCGAGTATGACAAATAACGAATGACAAATAACGAATGACAAATCTGCCAAAATAGGAACAAAGGGTTTAAATGCACAGGCGATGGCGTGGACAATAGGGCAGAAACTACACAATGGTCAATACACCATTGAAAAGACATTAGGCAAGGCGGGTTTCAGTATTACCTACCTAGCGACAGATGCACAAGGAAACGAACTGGTGATCAAAACGCTGAATGAGGATCGACTCAAAAAGCTTACTCCTGTACGTCGGGAAAGTCTCAAATGTAAGTTTGTCAATGAGGCGCGGCGGCTAGAAGGCTGTCGGCATCCTCATGTCATCAAGGTGTACAAGACATTCGTTGAAGGACAGTTTTTTTGTCTGGCGATGGAGTACATTCAGGGAAAGAGTCTAGGGAACCTGTCTCAACGAGTGTTACCCGAAAAGGAAGCGTTGAGTTATATCCAGCAGATGGGGGAAGCGCTGATCGCTGCCCATCAGCAGGGATTGCTGCATCAGAATGTGAAACCTGCCAATATTATGGTGAGGGCGGGTCAATATCAGGCGGTACTGATTGATTTTGACCTGGGCGGGAAATTTGAGTATCCTTTAACCTTGGGATGGCAAGATGAAGTCTTTGCCCCGATTGAACTCAAGTCGAAGACGCGATCGCGCGGAACCTTTACGGATGTCTATTCTCTGGCTGCAACGCTGTATGTACTCTTAACCGGGAAGCTACCCGCCACCTCTAGCGATCGCCAAAAGGGTAAGGCGGATTTAATTCCCCCAAAACAGATTAATCCTCACATTTCTCAACGTGTCAATAAAGCGATTTTGGCGGGAATGAAACTCGAACCCGAAGCACGTCCCAAGTCGGTGCTGGATTGGTTAAAATTGTTGGGACTACAGCGAGGTGGTGTGATTTCTGGATTAGCCAAACAACCCCGTTGGGCAATGGTTGTCGGGATTTTAGGGATAGTTGGCATCGTCGCTGGCGTGGTATCTGCCAGTCTGGGAGGAACAGAATTTTGGGAGAATATTATCCCTGAATCCTCTCCAGACGCCAACCCCTCCGTCTCATCCCCCTTATACTTAAAATCACCAGAAACCGAAGAATAACTCTGCGATCGCGCGATTGATCCTA
>NZ_JBKHHI010000183.1:0-12323 GCF_046539235.1 Coleofasciculus sp. | reverse complement strand
GCGCTTTCCCAGCCTGTGAGGTACATCTAAATTAAATGTAGGGGCAATGTAGGGGCGCAAAGCTTGCGCCCTTAACAATGTATCGCATCAAACCGGAGATTGCTATAAAGGCAAGATTCATGGGAATTTGCCGCTATGTAGATGTGAGGGGTATGTCTAGAACAACCTGGGAGGGAAAGAGTTTTATCTTCAGGATGCTAAGTAAAATTACTTACTTGTAACTCAGTATTGTGGGAGATGTGAAGCGAAACAATGTCTGTAATTCTATAGTAAGTTTAATGTTACGAATTATTGCGTCATAATCCTTAATATAAGCAAATCTTACATTACAACTCTTAACATAAACTTACTTGGTTAAAAAACTCTGACAAAAGAATAAAAAGCAAGCCTCGTACCATAAGGATTTCACTGTTGCAACCCTCCAAGGAAGAATGGATAGAGTCCACGTTGACGGACAAGGGAAGTCAGCATTCCACTCTATGAACAATTCAACCTAATTAAACTGATAACCGTAACTCAAACACCACTAAACCCAGGATGTATTTCAAATGTATTTCGGTTCAACTACAGTCATAGCCTATAGTCTACAGTTTTGGGTATTACGTTTAATTTCATCTAACGCCGTAATTTCGGTGTACTCCTTAATCCAGAACTTATGTAAAGAAAACTTAAAGCATAAGATGCGCTTATTAAGGGTGTATGAACTCTAAATGAAGCTTTGATAAAGTTTATTGATTTGGAATTTTCTCTTGCTATAGTTTAACTATAGAGCAGTGGCAGAAAAAGATTTCTCTCAAATGTCTACTAATTGGGTGTGCCACTGACAGGGTAAATCCAACAACTGAATAAAAAGTCTCTGATAAGAGCAATTTATCTCTCAAATTTTTAGGGCTAGGTGAATCAGCACCAAGCTCACAGGTTCGTACATCTACTCGGAGAAAAGAATCATGAAACTCGTTGCATCTACCGCGATCGCTCTCAGCTTAACATTTTCTACTCAAGTTGGCGCAGCTCCTGTTACTGCCAATACCGGCATGGAAAATAGAGTTAAGCAAGACCAGCCTGTGAGTCCTCAACAGCAGATAGAAGATGCGACTCAGCCAGATTACTGTAGGAGGTTTATGGGGTGGCCAATGTGTTTCTAACTCAGATGAAGCGTCTCAAAGAAAATTGGCTCTGACGACAGGCATTTATATGAAGTATCCTTGGGTTGGGTAAATTCCATTTTCTATTGAAAGGATTACCGAGGAACAGACAAAACCCACTGGAACAATCATTCCAGGTAAGGTGTCTAACAAGAGTTCCGATGAGCTTCCAAGCGTCATAGAAGAGAAGTTGTTAGACTCTTGTTAGGAAACCTTGAGGTATTCGTATGAAAGGACGCCGTTCTCCATTCTGGCTACTGCCGATTATTTCCTGTTGCTGTCTCATTCCAGTTGGCTCGGCTCAAGCACAAATTTCTTCAGATGGAACATTACCAACTCCCACGAAGGTTAATACCACTGATAATAGATTCACCATTACTCAAGGCACGCGACTCGGGGATAATCTCTTCCATAGCTTTGATAAGTTTTCTGTGCCAACGGATGGACAGGCTATATTTAACAATGCTTTAGATGTCCAAAACATCATCAGCCGTGTGACCGGTGGCTCAATCTCGACTATTGATGGCTTACTCGCAGCTAAAGGTAGTGCCAATCTATTTCTGCTCAATTCCAATGGAATTATCTTTGGTTCTAATGCGTCGCTAGATTTGGGTGGTTCCTTGATTGTCACCACAGCGAACAGCATAAAGTTTGCCGATGGCACAGAGTTCAGCGCGACTGACCCTTCAGCCTCATTGCTCACCGTCAGTGTGCCAGTTGGACTCCAATTTGGCACCTCCCCAGGGCGTATTGTTAATCGGTCTCAAGTTGGTCAGAATTTAGTAACTCAAAGACCCGCAGGTCTGGAAGTGAAGTCTGGGAAAACTTTAGCTCTTGTTGGTGGTGAAGTGCTGTTAGAGGGGGGCAATCTGACTGCACCAGGAGGACGAGTTGAGCTGGGGAGTGTTTCTAGCAACAGTTTTGTTAATCTGCAATCCACAAACCGAGGTTTGGCTCTCAACTATGAGAATGTTCAGAGTTTCCAAGATATTCACCTGTCGCAAGCGGCTACCATTGATGTGACTGATCTGGGTTCTCTACCACCTCCCATCGGAACAGGTGTAGATATCGGAAGTGGTGATATTAAAATACAAGGCAGGCAGGTCACACTCACTGATGGCTCACTACTAGCCTCTACCACTACAGGCAAAGAATCGGCTGGAACTATAGCGGTTACGGCTTCAGAGTTGATCGAGTTGATTGGGACTTCAGCAGATGGTCAAGACTCTACTAGCTTGAGTACTGGCACAGTTGGTCCTGGCAACGCAGGGAACTTAAATATTACAACTCGACGATTGATCATTCGAGATGGTGCAGGAGTAGACACTAGCTCTTTCTCTACTCCATTCGTGAGCACGCCCACCCATGGTCGCAGTGGGAACTTAACTGTCAATGCCTCGGAGTCTGTAGAAATAATTGGCAGTTCTCCAACATTGGGTTCGAGTGGATTAGGTGTAGGGACATTCACTGACGGAAATGCTGGCAACTTGCAAATTATCACTAGAGAACTCATTATCCGAGATGGCGCTACGGTAACTGCGGCTAGTGAAGGAACAGGCGATGCGGGAAATTTAGCCATTACGACCAACAACTTGAGACTCCGAGACGGAGGGGAAATCAGGGCAACCTCAACTCAAGCTGGGGGAGGTAACATTGACATCACGGCTGAAGATATTCGTCTACGCGATGGTAGCTTAATCAGTACCAGTGTTTTTGATAGTATCGGTGGCGGCGGCAATATAACAATTAACTCTGATGTTTTTATCGCTCTAGAAGATAGTGACATTCTGGCAAATGCCTTTGATGGTAGGGGCGGTAATATTGAGATTATCTCTCCCGTATTTCTGGCAGACTTTTTTTCTAGTGGCCAAGCGACAGCCGTAGGTCGCAACCCAGGTTCGTTCGAGCCATTTCGGGGTAATGACCGAGTGGATATTTCAGTTGAGGCATTGGGAAGCGGCACTATTGGGAATATATTCATATCCTCTCTGAATTTGAATCAAGATTCTCTCTCGCCACTATCAACTAATTTTGTCCCGCCGGAACAAGTGATTGCTGATAGTTGCCTTACCCACCGCAATAAGGAGCAAGGTAGCTTTATCGTTACAGGTACGGGGGGTTTACCGAATAACCCCTATGATCCGTTACAGGGTCGCTATTCCGTTACTCAGGTTCAGGGAATTAGTGGCGATGCTGGACAACAAGCTACTGCGCCAACAGTCAATTCTCAATCCTCAACCCCCAGTTTCTGGAAACCGGGCGACCCAATTCAAGAAGCTCAGGGTATGATGGTAACGTCTGATGGACGTGTCGTCGTGGGTACGGCTCCGGAACTGGTCGCGATCGCGAATGCTGATGATTTAATCTGCTATCAGGCTGCATCACAAGAGGAATAGGCGGCGTGATAGTTTTACCCAACCGACTTGAACTTATGGGCAGAACTGACAGGCTCCCGGAGTCGGGGCGGGTTTAGTCAATTTATCGGTTTTGAAAAAATGTTATCGGTAAAACCTGCCCCTACACCCTCTGCTTTCAGACGCGCCATGGCATGTCTGGAACATTGCTTTCAGCTTAAGTTGACACTCATGATAGCGATGTGCCTTGATCAGGGATAATTTTCCCAAAATGGTATTCCAGAGAGTCTAAATTTAAAGTTTTAGTAAAAATTGATTCCTTTAAACCTAATTTTTCTGTTTCAATTACTTTGTCCTTGAATAAAGTAAGCAGAGAGATCTAGCTTTCTAACCATCAAGGAGCGCTCAAACATAAGATGTGGAAAGAAATTAGACAAAAAATTTGGGCAGGGCGAGGTGTCTGGACAGTTGCTCCTGGTGTGGCTGGACTCGTTATCCTATTGCGGCTTGTCGGTTTTTTGCAGGCTTGGGAATGGGCAGCTCTTGACCAATACTTTCGCTGGCGTCCACGAGAACCTGTCGATGAACGAATTCTGATTGTGGGAATTAGTGAGGCAGATCTGAAAAATGTTGGACAGTGGCCCATTCCTGATGCTGTCTTGGCTGAACTCCTCAAAAAAATCAAAGCGCAAAACCCGAGAGTGATTGGTCTTGACCTGTATCGAGATTTACCGGTTTTGCCCGGTCATGACGAATTAGCCCATGTTTTTGAAACAACTCCTAATTTAATCGGGATCGAGAAAATTAACGAGCAAGATCCCAGCGCCAGTGTGGCGCCTCCACCCGTGTTAGACGAACTTGGACAAGTGGGGTTTAATAATGTGGTGATTGATGCGGATGGTAAGCTGCGTCGCTCGTTGTTGTATATGGTTAAAAATGATCAACCCACTATCTCTTTTGGTATGAGACTGGCGTTGATGTATTTAGAAGCGCAAGATATTATATCTCAACCTTCACAAACGAATCCCCTGATTTTTCATTTGGGTCAGGGAACGTTTCAACCGTTTCAAGCCAATGATGGCGGTTATATTGATGAATTAGAACTCCTTGCCGCTCCCTGGGTTACGCTACCCGCCGATGATAGGGGTTACCAGATTTTGCTAAACTATAGGGGGTCGGCTCTTACCTTTTCCAGGGTGTCATTGACAGAGGTACTCGAAGACCGGATACCACCAGACTTAATGCGCGATCGCCTCGTTTTAATTGGGGCAACCGCAACTAGCCTGAATGATTTCTTCTACACCCCCTATAGTGGTGATAAGATTGCTACCCAAGAGCGCACGCCTGGGATAGAAGTTCAGGCTAACATGATTAGTCAATTGCTGAGTTCAGCCCTAGAAGGGCGTTCTGGACTGAAAACTTGGTCGGAACCAATCGAAGTGGTCTGGATTTTCCTCTGGTCTTTGACGGGTGCAACCCTGTGTTGGGTTTTGCGAGATGCTGGAGGTTTGGCTAAATTATTGCCGCGTTGGACAGTAATCAGCCTTTTGTTCGCGCTTATCGGTTTAGTCGGGAGCAGCTACTTAGCCTTTATGATCAGCAGTTGGTGGATTCCTGTGATTCCCCCAGCTTTGGCGTTATTGGGTGCCGCTACAGCAACGACAGGGTACATCGCCAACTTCGAGCGTGAAGAGCGACACACCGTTATGAATTTATTCGGTCGCCATGTCACCAAGCAAATCGCCGAAGCAATTTGGCGCGATCGCGAACAACTTCTCAAAGAAGGACGTCTACGTGGTCAGAACATGACTGCGACGGTTCTGTTCTCAGACCTGAAAGGGTTTAGTACAGTAGCAGAAAATATGGGTTCAGAAGTGCTGATGACTTGGCTGAATCAATATATGGATGCCATGGCGGGAACGGTGCTAGATCATGGCGGTGTTGTGGATAAGTTTATCGGCGATGCAGTTATGGCTGTGTTTGGTGTACCGATTAAACGCACGACATCCGCCGAAATTGACCAGGATGCGATCGCGGCAGTCAACTGTGCGTTAGCCATGGCACAAAAACTGCAAACCCTGAATCAAGAATGGCAACGTCAAGGCTATCCCCAAACAGCAATGCGCGTGGGAATTGCCACCGGAGATGTCGTCACAGGTAGCTTGGGGAATGCTCAAAGGCTTGACTACACCACCCTAGGAGATAGCGTAAATGTAGCGGCTCGATTAGAAAGTTACGATAAAACTCTCGATGGAGGAATTTGCCGGATTTTAATCAATGAAGAAACATACCAGCATCTACAAAATCAATTCCCCACGAAACAAATCGGTCAGGTGAGACTCAAAGGGCGCGAACAGTTAACTGCCGTTTATCAAATTTTGCTGTAGTTGTTCAAAATGCCATGTATAATGATTTAGATTTTGTCAGCCAAGAGCGCTATTGAGTCCAAAAGTCTTCAGGCAAAATTTTTCAACAGCTGGAGTAGGTGCATCACATCCCAACCCTTTGTAAAAAGACCCTTATGAAACGAAGGACTTAATCTCATGAACACCACTCGGCAAAAATTAGTAACGATCATTGCCGGGACAGCTTCAATTGTTTCCCTGCAAATGTTCGGCTTTTTAGACCTACCTGAACCCCGGATTTTTTCGTCGTCGGAGAATTTAGAATTTCTCACCTCGATTTGGAACGATCTACCTGCCAACGCAGAGTTAAACAAAAAGTCAACCCATCGTTCGTCTAAACAATATATACCACCCGTGGCAACGAATCCACGGCGGACAATAGGCTCAGGTTCACGCGGCTGTAGCCAATCGTTAACCAACGATTTAGTCACATTGTTGATCCCATCTGAGGAGTATGCTGGACAAACCACATCCGGTCATCCTACCTTTTTCTGGCACTTATCACAGCCTGTCTCTGTACCAATGCGGTTTACTCTAGTAGAACCTGGAGTGGCGGAACCGCTATATGAGAAACAGATTGATTCTTCCCAAGCCGGGATGATACAGTTGCAAGTGCCGAAAGACCGACCCGAATTGCAAACCGGACGAACCTACAAATGGTCAGTCACTCTGGTTTGTAATACCAAGCGTCCCTCAGCTAATCCCGTATTCATTAGCTGGATTGAGCGGGTATCCACACCAACCGCTTTAGAACCCCAACTGCCATCAACTCCGGCTAAGAACAATGTGCCAACACAGGTGTGGCGAGATCGCGCTTGGAGTTATGCTGAGGCTGGGCTTTGGTACGATGCCTTAGCCGATATGTCCAACGTTCAAACCGCGAATTCTAATGAGCTAGCCACCAACGATGATTTCCTGGCTCTGCTGGAGCAAGTTGGCTTGACTCAAGTGACGCAGCAAGAACGGCTTAACGTTGCCAAAAGACCGTGACTGTCGAAGAGAAAGCGGGTAAAGCGTGAACATTAGTACAATACCGGGAGTAGGGATACACCATGTAACCCTGCTCCCTATTTTCAGGTAACCATGAACCATCAACCATGAACCATGAGCAAATATCTAACGCCAATTCCCAATCAGAATAAACGGCGACCAAACGGCTGGATGATTATAATTGACATTAGAAATCATCTTCAGCTGCGCCTGTCTTAACGCTTCTGCCCGGGTGATGTTAGGTTGGCGCAGTTGGCGATAAAATTCGGCAATCAGCGGTACAGTTGCTTGATCATTGATATACCACAACGTCGCTACCGCACTCTCAACACCCGCTCGAACAGCGACACCCGCAATTCCTAAGGCGGCACGATTGTTGCCTGTCGCGGTTTGGCAAGCACTCAAGGTGAGCAGTTTCACCGCTTCTCGACGACCGCGAGAACGCAATAGATTGTCGAGTTCTTCAATACTAATTTGTTGATCATAACCCAGTATAAAGGTACTCTGGGAATCAACACCAAATTTGCCATGGGTTGCCATGTGAACCACGGAAAAATTTTTGCGTCGTAGTTTGGTTTGTAAGTTCGAGAAGGTAAATTCCTGATTAATTAACTCAGTCCCGCCTAATATTTCTTCAACTACATTTAACTCAGCTTCTACATTCGTCAGGGCGGCAAAGGGAGGTCTAGCAACTGTTAAACCCAGACTCAACACACTTAACTGATGGTGATCTAACGGTTGGCTGGTGGTCAATGACAGACTGGGAGTAATCGCAATGGGATAGTTCTCAATCAAAAAATTTTGACCATCATGTAACGCACTTATGGGTATCTGACGCAAGACGCCATCGTTGATGAAGACTAACGTCTTGGGTTGCATGACGGCTAAATCAGCTTCCATGGGACGAATCAGCAGATTATAAATTTTTTGGGCTTGGGGGATATACTGCTCCGTGGTTCGCAGTTCCAGAAAGTAGCGTAGCTGCTCAATCTCGGCTTCCATCTCTTCCTTGCTGATCGGGATAGGATAGTTTTTCAGGGAACCATCAGGCGATCGCAGGATCATTTCGGTGCGATCGTTCAAAATGATGGAATAGATGACCGCAGCATTGGCATCCGCTAACCTTTCCTCATTTTGAGCTTTGTCTTTGGCGACTTGCACGCATTCATCGCCGAAAAAGTTTTCCAACTCTGCCAGTTTCAGCAGTTCAACGATATCGATTACCTCTTTGAGGGGTGAAACCGTTTCCTGGGAGTTGACTTCGCTCAAATCGCTACTGGAAACATTGAGGAGTAAATCAATTAATTCTCGATAAATGGGTTCAACCTGTTCCCGGAAATCTAGTTGTAATTCTTTATTGGTGACTAAATCGCCGCGAATATTTTGCAACGTCGCGATCGCCCCTTCATAAGCAGAAATGGCTGAGGCGATGTCACCTCTAGCTTTCAGCATCCGCCCCGCTTGCCATTGCCAGCGATATAAACTATCAGAGGATTGAATTTGCTGGGCGCTAAATTCAGCTTGGCGGGTTAAATTCATCGCCGTGCTGTAGTCTCCGGCTGATTCATACACCTGTCCTAAGCTCCCTAGGGCAAAGGATTGGGCTTTGGCATCGCCTATTTTTTGGGCTACCGTTAAAGCTTGGGTTAAAAGCTGGATCGACTCCTGCATCGAAGCCTCTGACTCGATCTTTTGAAAACTCTCTGCCAGGTTAATCAACGTATAGGCTTTCTGTCGCGAATCAGGTATTCCAGGGAGGAGTTCTCTGACTCGTTGCCAATTGCTCTGAAGAAATGCCTGATCAGCATCACTCAAGGGTTCGGCTGAATTGTCAGCGACATTGGCTGAATGACGACTAATCACCCAGCGATTTAAATTCATTAAGGCTTTTATTTCGGTCAAACTTCCTAAGGCTTGAGCTGTTTCCAGACTTTGCTCAAAGAATGTTCTCGCTTGCGTCCAATCCTGAAGCGCCTCTTGGGTTAAGCGCGTCGCCTCTTGAATATCTCCTTCTAACTCAGCCACCTGCGCCTGATAATTAGACCGGGTGGCTCGGCTGACATAAACATTCCCTAAATTATTTAAAGCCGTGGCAATAAAACTGTTATTATTCAGTGTCCGGGCAATTTTGAGGCTCTGTTTGTGGGCGGAAACTGCTTGATCATAGTTGCCTAAACTCCAGTGGGCATTGCCTAAAGCGCCTTGAGCGGCGGCTTCTGTCAAGGGATCTTGGTATTCGGTGGCGAGTTCAATGGCTGACTCTAATATAGTAATCGCTCGCGGATGTTGTCCCAAATCATTGTAAGCTTGGGCTTGTTCCGTTAATAGCCCAGCTATCCGTTTCTGGTTTTCGGCATCCGGTGAAGCCTGGTAAATTTGGATCGCCTTTTCCCAGTGCGCGATCGCCTGAGCCAGTTCCCCCGTTTGCCGATAGGCTAAAGCCAGGTTATTGTGAACAATTGCGCGATCGTTTTCGTCGGTAATTTGAGGTAAGGCTTGTTCCCATAAGTTAATGGCTTGGGAAAATTCTCCGATTTGATAGGATGCAATTCCCTTGGACACGAGCTGTTTTTCAGAAGTCGGTGTGAGCAATTGCTGCTGTTGAATTTCTGTGGCGGGTTCGGCTTGCCCAGTGGACCAGGGATGAAAGCTGATACAAAAGACAAGGCTGGCTAAAGATAATCCAATAAATCGACGCCAAAGCTGCCAACCGTGGGACATTTTTCGGAACAACGATAACGATTAACTCTATTTTAAGCAATTTCTATCTGAACTGGGAGGTCTGAATTTGAAACTCAGGGTTTATCAATGGTCAAAAACAGGGGATAAAGAGTCTCCTAAGCTGCTACTATATTGTATTTCTTCCGGTAATTGATTGTGAAAGCAGAACAATAAATAAGTAGGTAGGGACAATAAGAGTTAACGGCTGATAACTCGCTGCCCTTGAGAAACAAGCTACCTCATTCGCCTTATGTCTTATGTTTATGTAATGGTTTGAAATCTATTTACATCACTTAATATAGTTGAGTTTATTTCCACCAACCTACTTATAAAGAATATTACCTAGCATGAATGTTATGTGGTATAAATTAAGTTTTTGGACAAATATACGCTTAAAACAGTCCGGGGTTTCTCTGCATCCTTGTCAACCGATGACCTTTGCGCTACTGTTTTATGTTTAAACGGTTTCTTTGGGCTTTAAATCTGGTGTACTTGAGCTGGAGTGGTATCGCCTTAGCTCAAAACTTACCACCGATGAGCCAAACTACTCCAGAGATTCCACCGGGTATCCTGGAACCCACTCGTCCTAATCTGCCTTCTTTGCCAACGACGCCCCCAGAGACACCCCCACCTCTTCCGCCACTCACACCCACCCCAGAACCCTTTCTGACGCCATCACCCGATGTGGAGGTTAATGTCACGGTTGAACGAGTTGAGGTATTAGGGAGTACGGTTTTTTCTTCAGAACAATTGCAAGATGCTGTTGCGCCCTTTATTGGTCAAAATGCTTCCTTTGAAGAACTCTTAGCGATTCGCACGGCGATTACCGAGTTATACACGGACAATGGCTACACTACCTCAGGTGCTTTTCTTCCGTCTCAGGATATTACCGATGGTGTGGTGAGCATTCAGGTGGTTGAAGGCAGCATCGAACGCATTGATATTCAAGGATTAGAACGTTTGCGGGATGACTACGTGCGATCGCGGATTCAGTTGGCGACGCAAACCCCGGTGAATATTGGTCGCCTGGAGGAAGCGCTGCAACTGCTGCAACTTGATCCGGTACTTGAGCGAATTCAAGCCGAGTTATCAGCGGGAACCATGGCTGGGACGAGTGTATTAACCCTACAGTTAGAAGATGCAAAACCTTGGACGAGTTCTGTGACTATAGAGAATCGAGACTCTCCCAGTGTCGGTTCCTTGGGGGGAACGGTGAGGGTAGAGAATCGGAATCTATTGGGATTAGGCGATCGCATCAGTGCCGATTATGGCATAACCGAAGGTGTGGATCAGTATAGTCTGAGCTATGAAATTCCCCTCAATCCCAGAGATGGCAAATTAAGTCTCAGCTACAACCGTAGCGATAGTGATATTGTTGAAGATCCGTTTTCGGTCTTAGATATTAACTCCAACTCAGAAACCTTTTCTGTTGGGTTTCGCCAACCGATAGTCCATAAGCCAACGAGTGAATTTGCCCTTTCTTTGTCCCTGGATTTGCGTCAAAGCCAAACTTTTGTCCTGGATGATATCCCCTTTTCCTTTTCCCTGGGACCCGAAGACGGGGAATCGAAAGTAACTGTGGTGCGGTTTAGTCAAGACTGGCTCAACCGTTCCACCGATCGCGTCTTAGCCGCGCGATCGCGGTTTAGTTTTGGCTTAGATGCTTTTGATGCCACAATCAATGACACGGGTACGGATGGGCGGTTTATGAGCTGGGTGGGACAGTTCCAGTGGGTGCAGGCTTTAGGCGCAGATAATATCATTATAGCTCGCGCTGGAGCGCAACTATCGAATGATTCTCTCTTACCTCTAGAACAGTTCAATATTGGCGGAATTGATACAGTACGGGGCTATCGCCAAAATCAGCGTGTGGCTGACAATGGGATTGTTGGTTCCGTGGAAGTTCGTTTCCCTATTCTCAGCCAACCCGAGGGAATTGGAACTGTGCAAATCGCTCCTTTTTTCGATATTGGTACGGTTTGGAACCACGAGGATGAGGTTATCAGTCCGAACACCTTAGCCAGTATTGGGTTAGGGCTTTTGTGGCAACGCGATCCCTCGTGGTCAGCACAATTGTATTGGGGGATTCCCCTGACTAGCGTTGAGGATGAAGGCGGTTCTCTACAAGACAATGGGATTACTTTTTCCATTCTTTTTCAACCCTTTTAATCCTTACTTTTCACGGGATCTGGAAAACCTCTCTCCAAACCTCTCTCCATCCCCCCTTGCCCCCTTTGAAAGCTATCCCTTACTCGCATCTTTCTTGAACTACCTGAAACCATTGTGAAACAAGGGTTTCAAGATTGATTCATTCCACTAGACTTGACAAATCACCAAAAAGCATTCTTGATAAAAATCAAGTTTTATTGAGAATTAGCTATGTAGGAATGGGGGTGGGAGAAGGCGAGAGCGATCGCTGGAGTTAATGTTAAGAAAGATGTGAGTAATGCATAGCTCTTGTAGGGGGGAACCGGATTTTAGATGTCATTTGTTTATGTCATTCAGAGTTCGCTTATTCTAGGTGAGATGTCTACCATTATCTGATCGCGATCGCGCCCTAACCTCTTGTTTAATTCAAGGCAGCCATCGGGAATGAGACGATGCTGAATTAATCAACAAACCTTTTAATAAACCGCCGTCATAACCCACCGACTTATCTGGCTTTCTCACCAATCAAAAAAAATCCGATGAATCTCTTGATTTATGCG
>NZ_JBKHHI010000182.1:0-12354 GCF_046539235.1 Coleofasciculus sp. | reverse complement strand
GAAAACTAAGCCCTGAAGCTACGTCTGGGTGTAGAGACGTAGCATGCTACGTCTGAGTACAGAGCGATGGCACGTCTAGAAGCAAATAGGGATGGTAGCTGATCAATATTTGCAGTCAACCTGCACTATTGGCAGAAGCCAATGATATTCTAAGAAGAGCGGTTCAAAACCAATTGTAGAGGCACTAGTTCAATGCAAGTTAATGAGTTAGGGTTCGTTGCCAGTCTTCTGTTTGTACTGGTTCCCACAGTTTTTTTGTTGATTCTGTATATCCAGACAGCTAGCCGAGAAAGCAATAAAAATTCTTAGCATTGGCTGTCTACCTTCCGCCCATAAGATCCCCGACTTCTTCAAGAAGTCGGGGATCTGACACTCAATCTGGTGTGTGAACTAACAACAGGGGACAATTTGTATAGTGAGTAGGGTGGGCATTGCCCACCAACCTTAAGGAGCGTGCCATTTTACTCAATCCGGTGTGCGAGCTAATAGCACAGGACAATTGGCATACACCCGCACATAGTCCGACAGGGAAGTCCCCAGCAATCGGTCTAAATCAGGGAGAGACTTAGCAATGGTGGGACGGCGTTCAGGAGAACCTAGGACTAACAAGTCCACATTCATTTCATCTGCCAAGCGACAAATCTCTCGTCCCGCCTGACCCTTACTATTTATACATTTATAGGCAACACCTTGCTTTTTCGCTTCCGCCGCCGCCGATGCCAAAACCGGATCGGTTTCAGGAGTGGTTATCGATTCACCCGATGGCGTTTTTTGGTCAGGGTTGACGTGAACCAAATACAGTTGACCGCCTTTGACATCCCGAATCAGAGACAGTGCCAAATCCAAGCTTTGCTTAGCACTATCGGATTTATTCATTGACACCATGACTCGGTTGATCCGTTTGACATAGATATCGTCTTTCACCAATAACATGGGGCGAGAGGACAATTGGAAAACATATTGGCTAACCGAGTTTTCCAAGATGGATTCCAACCGTTTGAGTCCTCTGGAACCCATAATCACTAGGTCAGATTGCTCTTCCTCAGCCACTTGCAGCACTACGTCTTTGGGATCTCCCTGTTTGAGTCTGGGTGTGATTTTGTTGGGATCGATTTTGAGAGACTTGACGGCGTCTGCCAAAATCTTACCGCCCTCTTCTAGTTTGGCTGACATGGCGTCAGCACTAACTTGGGGGGTGACTACATGGAGAACCGTAACCGATACCTGTTGCATGATCGGGATTTCGGTCAACATATTAAACATTTCTTCACATAATCCCCGACCGGCAACAGCAAGCAAAATTTTTTCAATCATGGTTTCAATCGTTGTGAGTGGTTAAGATGAGACTTTCGCCATTCCAGGAGAGTCGGAGCCATATTGGGGTAAATTCCACAAGCCCCGGAAGTAGTAGTTGTTTCCCTGACAATGCATCAGTCCTGAACGTTATCGTATTTGTGCCTTCTAAAACTAAGGATACTGGGAATCGGGGTTTCAAAATTTGACAATTTGTCAACGACTGGGGGGTGCAGGGTTGTAGGGGTAATACTGTTCGGTTAAGAGGAGCGGGGGGAGCAGGGGGAGAATAAATTAAATTAGAGCTTATCCGAGCAGTATTGGTTGTAGGGGCGGGTTTTACCCATAACGTTCTGAAGACAACCATTAACTTATGTAAACCCGCCCTTTCTTAAGCGTGCAGGGGAATTCCAGACGTAGCAGGCTAGGTTTCTACACATTGCTCACATTCGTTAAGGTAGAACAGTCTATAGTATCCATCGAAAAGAAATCTCCATGAACCTTTCAAGACTCTGGCAGGTAATTATTACAGTAGTATTAGTGCTGGGACTCTATATGCCCCCGGTGACGGCGGCTGAAACCCTTTCCCCTAGAACTGATACGTTTAATGCTTTGGTGCAGGAATGTCTGGAACTCCAAGGAGAGACATCTCTGAGTGCTTGTGATCAAGCCATCGAACTGCATCCGGATGACGTGATTCCTTGGTATGGGCGTTCTCGCGTGTTATCGGCTTTAGGACAGCAAGAAGAAGCCGATCAATCTTATGCGCGGGTACGGGTGATTCAAGCGTACTATAATGCGATCGCGCAACTGCTTGCCCAACGAGAACAAATTGAGTCGTTGATGCAAAATGACGAGCAATTCTCTCAACTCGAAGCCGCGATTGATAGTGAGGATGTGGAGCAAGAGCAGTTGGAACAACTGCAACAGCTTAAACAACAGATTCTCACACTCCGGGAGAATCCTAGCATCCTCGATCAAGAAATAGCGGATGCGATGCTTCAGGTACGCGATCGCTTGGCTGATATTATTGGACAAATTTCCGCCACAGCTTCATAACTGGGCGCAAACTGGGCGGAATTTCTGGGCGCAAGCCTTGCGCCCCTACGAGGCTAATCCATCATATTTCCTGTTCCCTTGAATTAATTCTTACGACCAAATACAAAAAACGTTGTGATATCATTCCAAATGCCTTTATCTGTGACTAACGCTTAACAATGGTTGGGTGCCGATTGAAAGACCCATAGATGGCTATGTGAATGCGGCAAATCTAGGCTACTGTTATCAGTAAACCGTTTTAAGCCACACAACACATTTTGCCCCGTGAGTCAACCCTTTCAACAGCGAGACTTTCTCGCCAATACCCAACTCTGGCGAGGTTTGCCGGATGAGCAGTTAGACGCGATCGCGACCATTGCGATCGCGAAATCCTATCATAAAGGTGAGGTAATTTTTGTTGAAGGGGAGGAGGGTAGCGGATTCTTTGTCGTGAAATCCGGTCGAGTAAAAGTATTTAAGTTATCAGCGGAAGGAAAAGAACAAATATTAGAATTTTTTGGGGTGGGAGAACATTTTGCCGAAGTCCCCGCTTTTGATGGCAAATGCTTTCCCGCATCGGCTACAGCGTTAGAGAAAACCGAATTGTTATTTTTTGGGCGCGATGCTTTCTTAGAATTGCTGGATCAACAGCCAAAGATAGCGATTAATATGTTAGCTGTTTTTGCGCGGCATTTGCGACGTTTTGCCCGATTAATTGAAGATTTATCGTTAAAGGAAGTACCCGGACGGTTGGCGGCTTATTTGCTCTATTTAAGCGAACGGTCTGAGCATGCCAATCACGTAGAATTAGATATTACCAAGACTCAGTTAGCTTCTTTATTAGGAACAATTCCTGAAACCTTATCACGAGTATTTGCCAAGTTGAGTCAGGAAGGATTAATTTCAATTCAGGGAGCGAGGATTCGGTTATTAAATTTAGAAGGATTACGAATTTTATCGGAACGATAGCCACGCACACATTTTTTTTACGCCTATAAAAATAGAAGTTATCGAAATTAATTGGTAATGGCGTGGCACACCTTATTTGATGAATTAGAATTACGCCCGTAAACCTTAGGGGCGCATGGCGTGCGCCCGATTCAATGGTATAGCAACCGCCATAGCGGTTAGGACACATCATTTATGTTCCAGACGCGCCATGGCGCGTCTCTACAATGGTGCCGAAAGTCCTAATCGATGTGTCTACTGCTATAAAATCTATCCCACCATTTTAGGTGTGCCACGCCAGTAGGAGAGGTTTTAATTTGGATTAAATCGGGTCTGCTGCATGACTGTGGAAGCTAGACCAGATAAGCCACACTGGGGAAGGGCGGGTTTTGTTGAGAGGCTAATGGTTAGATCATCTGACTGAGTGGCTAAACCCGCCCCGACAATTTCTCTTGTTTCCCCTGTAGACTAAGCAATATTTCACCTTACAAATGACAAATGACATAAGACGAATGACAATCCTCACCTATTCTGCACCGTCGTTTCCTGGGGCATCTTCCCATAATAGCGATGATAATAATCATAAGAACTCGTGGTATAGTTCTTAACCCCATTCGCCACCACTCCCAAGACTCGGGCATGAGAGGTTTTCAATCCAGATAACACCTGCATCAATACCGTTCGATCCGTTCTCCCCAATCCCACCACCATAACAATCCCATCCGTATGCGCCGCCAATAACCGCGCATCGGCTAAACCTAACATGGGTGGTGTATCAAAAATAACTAAATCAAACATTTCTTGAAACGACTCAACTAAATGCTGCATCTTTTGAGAACAGAGTAATCGAGTCGGATCAGGTGGAATTTGCCCCGCGGTTAACACAAATAGATTCTCCTCCAACGGTGATGGCTGAATCACATCTTTCACATTAATGTCACTAGAAATAACATGACTCAATCCCCACACATTCGGTAAATCCGTCCTCAGATGCACCTGGGGACGTCGTAAATCGGCATCCACCAGCAACACCCGTTGTCCCATGGCGGCGGCGGCTTGTGCCATGAATGTTGCTATAGTGGATTTGCCATCAGCAGGAACCGCTGAACTGATTACCACCGAACGAATCGGTTGATCAGGACTAATAAACTGAAGATTTGTCTGAAGCGAACGAAAAGCCTCTAAAAATGGAGAAGCCTGATAGCGATAAGTGGATTGACTGATGGGAGATGCCAATAGCGGAGTTTCCAGTTTTCCTGCGGTTTTTGCTAGTTTAGTCGGTTTTTTCAGAGGCTTATGAAACGGAATCGTTCCCAAAACCGCTAACCCTGTCTTTTCCTTCAATTCCTCAGCCGAGTGAAACACCTTATCCAACTTTTCGGCTAAAAACCCCGCCCCAGCACCTGCCAGCAATCCAGCTACTGCCCCCAAAGCTATACCGTGCGGTATGTTGGGTGAGATTGGTTTTTGAGGTTGTTGAGGTTCGGCAATTAACTGCCAAGGTAATGTCTTTTGGACGGCTTCAATTTGTAGTGTCTCTCGCACCGCCAGAAATCGGTTCAAACTCTCGGTGGCGACTTTCAACTCCCGCTGTAAATCGGTATACTGACGGGCAACAACTGCCAAATTCTTCAGTTGCTGACTCATCAACCGTTCCGCTTTGGCGATCGCACCCGCCCGCACTTCTAGCATATTAATTTGGTTTGTCGTCTCCACAAGCTGTTGAGTCAGTGCCAAACGCAGGGAACTAGGGGACGCCAAAGATGCCGGATTTTCGGGTACAGCGCTAGCATTTGCCCCCAAAACAGTTCCGGCTTCCTGACTCAGCAGAGGAAGTAAATTTTGTTGCTTCTCTCGTAGCGCCTGAATCGTGGGACTCTCTTCGGTAAACCGCGCCGATTCATTAGCAATTTGACTTTCAATCTCCGTTAACTGATTCAGCAACTGCTGATAACGCGGGGCTTCGGAGAGGGCGGAAGCCGCGATCGCTTGTTTGGCAGATAGTCCTAATTCTCCTAACTGACTTTGCAGTTGCAGCGCCAGGGTGCGGGCTTCATCCAGTTTAGTTTGGGTGTTTTGACGTTCTTGGACAATGGTGCTGACTTGACTGGTCAATACTTGACCCTGACTATCTGGATCAACTAATGTATTATTTTGGCGAAATCGTTGTAGTTTTTGCTGGAGAGTATCCACCCGCCCTTGAAGTTTCGGTAGTTGCTCTTCGACAAACTCAATCCCCTGTCGCGTACTCGTCTGCTGTTCAGAGAGCGAGTAGTTCATGTACCCTTGGGCAACTTGCTCTAGAATAAACTGAATCTTTTCCGGGTCAGAATCTTGGTAGCGTATTTCTAATATTTTCGTTTCTTGTAACTGATTAATCGCCAGTTGGCGGCGAAGCGTATTATAGTTAATCTCTGGATAACGAGACTGAATTTGTTCGACAATTGGTGCCATTACTTGAGGACTCCACAGCACCTGAATTTGGGTGTCGTAATCTATACTGTTGGCTTGACCCCCAGCCGATTGATTCAGGGATGCACTAATCTGATCTAAGTGATCTTCACTGGAAACTGACCCCACTAATAACTGAAACTTACCTTCATAATTGGGTGTCTGCTGCAAGACTTTCGTGACAATTCCCGATGTCACCGCGATCGCCACGCCAGCGATAACTAATGCTCGTCGCCGCGCTACCGCCAGAATCTTACGCAAATCCAGCTTGTCATCCTCTGTCTCAGCTAACTCATACAGGGAGAGACTGGACAGTTCTGACGGTAGTTGTCCATTACGATTGGGTAATAACGACTGATGCTCTCCATTTGAACCCATAATTCAGTTAAACGTTGGCGTTTTGAGAACTGACGCGAATAGTGGACGATTCGATCCCTTATCCTAGAGGAGGTGGGGATGCACGAAGGTTGACCCTCACGACTCAGGTAGAACTCCCGGCGACAGGAGGAAAACAACTTTTTTAGAGGTTTTGGTGTACGCTGATCATAATGACTACTTACAGATACAGCGTTAGTGCGCTCGATCAGGATAATCCATAGAAGGGTCAGGGTGTAGGCATTTTGAATTGACTAATCTTGCCTATCGCTGCGGTGGATGGGCAAAGGAATACCAACGAATGATTTAAATCTATCCGAAGGTGCTGGAAATGTTCGTTAAGATATGGTGATCCAAAAATTACAGCGATCATCTAATTTAAATTGATCATAAACTGTCACATCCAATATCAGGCTCATTTTTGTAATCTTTATTAAAATTTCATCTATTAATTTGACCATGAAGAATAAAAAATAGGTTTAAATTGGGGTAAAATAAATACTCAACAAAGTTGGACAATTGAGTTCTGATCCGATCCGGATATTGGCAAATTAATGTGTAAAGTCTAGCGTAATTTGATATTTATTTTAGATCCCAGTCAGTAACACAGAAACATGAGCAATAGTGAGACTCCCCTACGCCATAGTAAATCCCTCCGGTTATCGATCTTGACTCAATTTTACCCCCCTGACTACGCCGCAACCGGACAGCTAATAGAAGAACTGGCTGTCGAGTTAGGCAAACAAGGTTTATCGGTGCGAGTGTTTACAGGACAACCGGGTTATGCATTTCACAGCCAGTCAGCACCAGCAAGGGAGTATTTTCAGCAACTGATCGTTCAGCGATCGCGAGCGACTCGGATTTGGTCGAAACGTATTCGTGGCAAAGCATTAAATGGACTAATCTTTTGTCTGCGGGCTGGACTGCATTTACTCAGAACCCGTAGTCGGGGAGACATACTCCTGTTAACCACTGCTCCTCCTTTTCTGCCCATTCTGGGATATTTGGCGAAAAAGTTATTTGGACTACCTTATGTTTGTTTAGTCTATGATCTATATCCAGATGTTGCAGTCGAACTCAATGTTGTGTCTCGTCGCCACTGGTTAGTTAGACTCTGGAATACGGTGAACTGCCATATATGGAAACAAGCTCAACAAATTATTGTCTTGAGTCCTTCGATGAAGAATCGAGTCATTGCCAAATGTCCCCCACTCAAGGATAAAATTACCGTTATTCATAATTGGGCAGATGCTAATTGGATTGTACCCATTGCTAAACAGGATAACTGGTTTGCCCACAGGTTCAATCTAGTCGATCGGTTTACGGTGTTGTATTCTGGGAACATGGGTCGCTGTCATGATATGGAGACGATTCTCAACGCTGCCCAACTGTTACAACATGACTCAATTCTGTTTGTTTTTATTGGCAATGGTGCTAAACGTGAAGCCTTTGAAGCCCAAACTCGTCAGCTTGGCTTAAATAATTGCCGCTTTTTACCCTATCAAGATAAACAAAACCTACCCTATTCACTCACCTCAGGGGACTTATCCTTAGTTAGCATTAGTTCAGGGATGGAAGGTTTAGTCGCCCCCAGTAAACTTTACGCCGCCTTAGCCGCAGGGCGTCCAATCGCTGCAATTTGTGAACCGCAGTCTTATTTACAGGCGCTGATTGCGGAGGCTGAATGTGGGGCAGCGTTTAGTAACGGTGATGCGAAGGGTTTGGCAGAATTTATTCTCGGCTTGTCCACAGATGAACGGTTGGTCAAGCGTATGGGTGAAGCGGGTCGTCGGTATTTACAATCCAATTTTACCCCGGATCGGATTGCACAAGAGTACTCTAAATTATTGCATCAGTCTGTTGTTTCAGAGTTGGCATCAAGCCCTAATGAAAGAGATGGGATAAAAGGACGTAAAACGAATACAATGGGTCAAGGAACAGGAGGATAATACCAAATCCGCTGTTGTCAGCCTTGCTCGCTACTAATACCCGATTTAAATGCATTACAGCTTATTTTTCCACCAAGACAGAAGGGTTAACCGATTGGGTAGATGTTGCTGCGATTCTGTTGGAGACAGATCTGTCCGACGTAGTGGGTAATTGAGATGCAAGTTTTTCCATTTCGATGAGACGAATTGAGAGTAGGATTTCTGCCAGAGTTCGCTGGAGTGCATAATACCAGCCATACCAACCGTCGAGAATACCTTGGTTGAAGATCAGACAGTAGAACAGGATGACGAAGGGGGCGAGGATTTTTTGCCGCCGGATGCGATCGCCGAAGCTGAGTTCACCAGGAGACGTTTCCAGGATTTTCTTATTTTCAATCAGCATATAGCGGTCTTGCGCCCATAACCAGCGGCTTAGAGGTTTGCGATCGTCGTGGTAAATATAGGAGTTGAGTGTACCCGACTTACCTTTGACGTGAAGTAGCTGGGTATGTCCGTCATCCAGATAGATAGATTTTTCGCGTCGGAATAGAACTTGTCGAGGCGGAAGCAATGTTCCGCGCAGTGGCTTGCCAAATACGCAATATTTGAACCGGACGAAGTAGCCATCTATGGGAGAATTATTGGCAAGAGACTCAATTTCGGTAATCAGTTCGTCGGTGAGGACATAATCGGCATCCAGGGAGAGTACCCATTCAGTTTTGATCTGTGCTAAGCCGTAGTTCCACTGGTTGTGATGGGTGTCGAACTGCCGTTGGAAGACTTGGGTTTGCGGATAGGATCTTACAATGTCCAGGGTTTTGTCGGTACTGTAGCTGTCAATAACGACGATTTGCTTTGCCCAGGTAAGTTTTGCCAGAGTGCGATCGATATTAGGGGCTTCATTGAGAGTAAGGATAAGAGGAGTAATTGTTTCTAGCATATCTGTTTATTTACGAACTTCAACCACCATGACGGAGCCTAAAAGCGAGGGAAAATACCGACTCAAAGCCGCAAATGGTTGTCGGCGCTCGGCTCCATAAAAAACAAAATTTTTAGAGAATCCGCAATGGTTTAAAAATCGTCTAATTTCAGCTTTATTAAAATATCGAATGTGCTGCCATTCCCAAATTGGAATTTTATGTCCCTCTGTTCTTCTGGGTACACCCATGAGTAAATAGTAGAGGCGGTTGACAATCCAACCATGATTAGGAGTACTCAGAACAAGTCGTCCGCCCGGTTTGAGAATTCTATGAATTTCCCTAGCAACCTTTTCGGGGAAAAATAGATGTTCGATATTGTCTCCCCAAAATACTTCATCGAAAAAATTATCTTCGTAATTATAGGGAATATCTTCAATGTCTTTCTGGATGGCGCTAACACCAAGTTTGATTAGTTTGTCTACGCCAGCCCCATTCCATTCTAAAGCATAGACTTCGTAGCCCTTTTCTATAAGAAATTTGCTTACCGTACCGCGACCAGCACCTATATCTAATAAGCGTTTGCCGTTACCTTGGCGATAAATCCGTTTCAATGCATTATTCCTTTCATAACTATCAAATTCGCCAGACATATCAGATAAGTATTCGGTATAAACCTTTTCATAAAATTCTTGAATCATATCTTTTGGCATGATCATCTCACAGTTGTCCTTATTTGATTAATTCCTCGAACTCCGTCAAATAGAGTTGGGCAATTCTTGCGTAACTAAAACAAGTAGCATTTTGTGAACCATTAATAGCCATTTCGCTAGTTGCTTGATAATCAAGTAGTGCTGAAGCCAAAGTGGATGAGAGATTTTTAGCCGCATCAGCGCTACGGTGATCGAAAAAGTATCCGGTTTTACCTTCTTCAATGAAGTCTCTAAAGCAGTCCAGATCAGAGACTATAGGCACTAAACCTGTAGCCATTGCTTCTAAAGGAGCCACCCCAAACGATTCTCCTTTCTCAGCTAGTGATGGATAACAAAATAGATCGGCAGTGCGGTAGGCTTCAGCTAATTTTTTGCCATCAAATATTGGTTCAGAGAACTCAACAGGTAATTGTTGAGCTTTTCTTTGTAAGCTATGTAGATAAACTTCTCCACCACCACCTTGATTCTGCCTGAACGGACCCAGAATCCGCAATTTTACATCGGAGAAATCTTGGCATAAGATGGCAAAAGCATCGAGCAAGAGATGAATGCCTTTTTCTGGGTGAATTCTACCTGCATACAGGATAGTTTTATCCTTCCTTATAGGACGTGGTGAAACAGGTGGATAGAACAGGCGAGTGTCGATTGGATTAGGAATGACCCGAAGCCGAGAATTAGCAGGTGGATATTGTTTAGCAATGGCTTCTTGAATGGCTTTAGATGGAGCAACAAATCGGTCAGCGCCAGCGTATAAATGATATTGTTTCTTAGGAAATCTAGCGGCATTAATTACAACTCGACCGGCATTAGAACGTAGTGTAGATGCGAAGACAGGTAACCAAAAATCATTGATGACTAAAATGTCAGCCCGAGGTAACACTGGCAAGACTAATAAAGCATAAGCCAAGTCTTTAAGCAAATCCCAAGCAATTGAACGACTTTGAGGAAATCCACTATACCTGAAATACTTCACACCATTGAGAATCTCTTGTTGAGGCTGGCTGGGATAGGAGCGGCATACAATAGTTACTTGATGACCCATAGCCGCAAATTGTTCAGCCACACCTTGCCAGCGACGCGGTACTGCTCCTCCTTGTAATGTCGGAACCGGAAACCAAGGACCTGTAACGATAGAAATTTTCATCTTAGACCCTCAGCGAGAAACGTCAAACTGAATACAACTAGGAGGATCACCATGACCTAGAATCCAGTGGTAAACGCTTAACATCTGCTTAGATATAGAATCCCAGGAGTATTTAGTTTCCACTAAATTTCGACCTTTTAAACCCATGACTTGGCGTTCTTGGGAAGACAATTGCATCCCTTCAGCTAAGGCACAAGTTAGTGCGTCTTGGTTGTTATCTATCCACCAGCCGCATTCATAGGTAGACAAATCTTGCCAGGGTGCCTCTTTGGTTGTGACTACTGGAATTGCATGAGCGAGTGCTTCTGCTACAGCAATGCCAAAGTTTTCTGAATGAGTTGGTAAAACAAATAGGTCAGCGTTTCCCAGAGCAGCTGCTTTTTTTTCTCCCGAAAGCATTCCGGTAAAAGTAACTCGCTTCTCTAGGCTTAACTCTACTGTCATCGATTCTAGTTTGCTTTGATAGCCAATCTGATCCGGACCAGCAATCAAAAGATGCCATTCAGGAAACTTATCCGCCAACTTATGCCAAATTTGCAGTAAGTTGTCTAAGCCTTTCTTAGGATGTATTCTGGACAAGAAAAGCAGCCATTTTTGAGCAGATAGTTCTGGAAATAGTTCTGTCAATATTTCTCGATTTGTTTGCTCGTATAGATCCGGGCAATAGACCCCATTTGGAATTAAAGCAATCGGCTGTTCAAATCCAATCCGACGAATAGAAGTTACTTCTTCCCAGGAAGTGGCATGAAAAGCCGTCGCATTTTTCAAGTTTTCTTGTTCGTACAAAACCCATGCCAACCATTTCTTTGTTCGGCTGCGCTTCAATGACCATGACTCAATCATGCCTCTGGGAGAAATTACCAATGGCAGACGATTGTTCACGGCGGCTTTACGAGCATAAAGATTGGGAAACATCCACAAGCCGTGGTTGTGAATTAAATCTAATTCGGTTGAGGCTAATTGACACAGAGCATGGCTAGCATTAGGCTGAAAGCCGCGTAGATACCAGCTAAGGAAGGTCGCCGGATAGCTGTGTAACTTGGTATCTACTGCTGGAATTTGGCGACCTTTTTGTTGATAGTCAAGTGTAAGTAGATGAGAGAATACTCCCTGTGCAGCAAGGGCTTGAGCTAAGCTAGTGACAGATAAAGCTGGACCTCCTGTAGATTCATTGATGCTTGCAACGACATGACAAACTCGTGGTTGGGTTACCGCCGTTTCTGGTGTTGATAGGGGAGTGTGTGGAAGTTGTTTAAAAGTCACTGGAATCCCAGCCAAGGTAACAAAAGTGATATGCCAGCTATACAGCAGTTTGCTCTGCTATGCGGTACATTGTCGATCCCCCTCGCATCCCATAAGCAAAAAAAGCGAAGCATCCTCTGGCTTCCCCCTTGGAACAAAAAGCGAAGCAACATCTGGTCTCCCCCGTGCAACAGAAGCGAAGCATCCTCTGGCTTCCCCCATGGAACAAAAAGCGAAGCATCCTCTGGTCTCCCCCATGGAACAAAAAGCGAAGCATCCTCTGGTCTCCCCCATGGAACAAAAAG
>NZ_JBKHHI010000181.1:0-12367 GCF_046539235.1 Coleofasciculus sp. | reverse complement strand
ACAGGTCTGGTTGTAGAAACCCAGACCTCAACGAAGTAGGTCTGGGTAGTTCATGAAAGAATGACATCATCCCTGCTATTTTTGGTAAAATTCACTATAATTAATTTGGAAGGTATATATTCCGGGTAATTTACAACATTGTTTACAACCGTACTGCCTCAAACGACCCAACCCTTTGGGTCAATTCCCGATGACCTATTTGACGCCATTGACACCCTCAAGCAGGAACTCAACGCCGTTATCCTTGCCCACTACTACCAAGACCCCGATATTCAGGATATTGCCGATTATATTGGCGATTCTTTAGGACTTTCCCGCCAAGCTGCTGATACAGATGCAGATGTTATTGTCTTCGCGGGTGTTCATTTCATGGCAGAAACTGCCAAAATTCTTAATCCTGACAAACTTGTTCTTCTACCCGACTTAAACGCGGGTTGCTCTCTGGCTGATAGTTGTCCCCCGGATGCATTTGCCCAGTTTAAGGCAGAAAACCCTGACCATTTGGTCATCTCTTATATCAATTGCTCCGCCGAAATTAAGGCGATGAGCGATATTATTTGCACCAGTTCCAACGCCGTCGAAATTGTCCAGCAAATTCCCCCAGATCAACCGATTATTTTTGCCCCAGATCGGAATTTAGGACGCTATGTAATGCAGCAGACAGGTCGTGATTTGCTCCTGTGGCAAGGGAGTTGTATTGTTCACGAAACCTTCTCGGAAAAAAGAATTGTCCAGCTACAGATTGAACACCCCGACGCCGAGGTTATTGCCCATCCCGAATGCGAACCTCCGGTATTACGTCATGCCAGCTATATTGGCTCAACCACGGCGCTATTGAAGTATTCGCAAACCAGTCCCCGTTCCAAGTTTATTGTGGCGACAGAACCGGGAATTATTCACCAAATGCAAAAGCAAATGCCCGATAAGCGCTTTATTCCAGCGCCTGCCACGAATAATTGTAACTGTAATGAATGTCCGTTCATGCGGTTAAATACGCTGGAAAAACTTTATCTAGCGATGAAGCAGCGTCAGCCGGAAATTACGTTACCCGAACACATTCGGATTGCCGCTTTCAAACCGATTCAGCGCATGTTGGACATGAGTGCTAAGGTTAAGGTTTAAGTTCAGCAAAAATTAGGGCAGGATTTACGCTTTCTTCAGGCACAGGTGCTACTTGTAGGGGACTCTTAAGTTTGCTGCGTCAGTGACAGGATGGGGAAGGGCGGGTTTTGTAGAAACATTATTGGTTTCTCGGTTAATTTTAGTCCTAAACCCGCCCCTACTATGGTTTGCTGCGTCAGTGACAGGATGGGGAAGGGCGGGTTTTGTAGAAACATTATTGGTTTCTCGGTTAATTTTAGTCCTAAACCCGCCCCTACTATGGTTTGCTGCGTCAGTGACAGGATGGGGAAGGGCGGGTTTTGTAGAAACGTTATTGGTTTTCGTCCTAAACCCGCCCCGACAGGGGATTTTATGGCACGATATCAGATTGATATATTAACCTAAAACCGGACAACAAAACCCACCGGATTTTTCGGCGCGATCGCACGCCAAAGATGTAGGGGCGGGTTTAGGGTTAAAATGAGTTAACCAACCTCAAACTGCACCAGGAAACCCGCCCTAATCCCAACCTGGCATACAGGGGAGAATGTTATTCGTGATATCCTGTATCGAACGTATCTACTAACTCTACCAATCCTGCCGAGGTATTTCTTAATGAGTAAGCTTTATAAAAAAGGACTTTATTTAGAATATTTTACCGTTGGCTATAACATTCTTGAAGCTGTTGTTTCTATTCTTTTAGGCGCGATTAATAATAGCATTGCATTAATTGGATTTGGACTCGATAGTATTGTCGAATCCTTATCAGGATGTATTTTAATTTGGCGTCTCAGCCAGCATCAAAACCTAACACCGGAAGCTGAAGCCAAAATTGAGCGAAAAGCCACCCAGTTTGTGGCAATTACATTTTTCTTGCTGGCTGGGTATATTGGATTTGAGTCACTGAGAAAGTTAATCACCCAAGACGCTCCAGAGCCATCATTGCTGGGGATTATTCTCGCTATCCTTTCGTTGATTATTATGCCTCTGTTGGCATGGCAAAAAAATAAAGTTGGTAAACAAGTCAATAGTCGGGCGCTGATTGCCGATGCTAAAGAAACCTTAGTTTGTTCCTTTCTTTCAGTGGCATTACTTTTAGGGTTAGCGGGGAATTACTGGTTTGGCTTTTGGCAAGCTGATCCGTTTGCTGGATTTATTATCGTATTTTATTTGATTAGAGAAGGCTGGGAGATTTGGGAAGAAGCTCATGAATCCGATGCTGACTGAATTCATGGGATACTAATTTTTTTAGCATCCCCCTACACCCTAAACTCCTAACTTAGATGCACATCAGCTTAATCGAATGACTCCAGCTACCGTAAAAGAATCTCTAATTATTTTCACCCGCTATCCCGAACCGGGAAAAACCAAAACACGGATGATTCCCGCTCTAGGAGAGGAAGGTGCGGCGAAACTGCAACGCCAGATGACAGAAAATACCCTGGTTAAAGTGAAAAAACTGCAAGCATTTCATCCTGTATCTGTAGAAATTCATTTTGCTGGGGGGAATCAACAACTAATGCAAGCCTGGTTAGGTGCTGATGTGATTTACTGTCACCAAAGTCAGGGAGATTTAGGTGAGCGAATGGTATCGGCATTTGAGAAATCCTTGGCGGCGGGAATGACGAGTGTGGTGATTATTGGGACAGATTGCCCCGATTTAGATACTCAAATAATGGCTGAGGCATTTAAATGGCTGGAAACGCAGGATTTAGTATTAGGACCTGCCCAAGATGGGGGATATTATCTGATTGGTTTGCGGCGGTTAATTCCGGAACTCTTTGTGGGAATTCATTGGGGAACCTCGCAAGTTAGGCAACAAACCGTCGAGATTGCTGATAACTTGGGATTAGCGATCGCGTTTTTGCCAATGCTCCATGATATTGACCGTCCAGAAGATTTGGATAGGTGAGAATACCCCCTTATTTTGCCGGAAGAGAATATTTGGTATCTATCAAGAGACTGATTTTTTTACCATCAAAGTGTGATTAGATTAGCCCTTATCGCGTTATACTTAGCGCGAATTGAGCAAAATCATAGGAATACAAGGAATTTATCGGGCTTTTGCCCAGTGTAAGTCTGCCCTGTTCGGTTAACTTTTCCCTACCCCTAGAAATCAACGCTAGGGGTAGATTTACCGTTCGTCGTCGGCGTTGTTTACACCCCTTCCAACCTATGACTGTTGAAATGTAAATGGTAGATTGTGAATAACCTGAAAACTCAATCCTTTAGTAGGGTAATCAGTAGCCTTACCCTTTCCTTGTGCATCTGTAGTCTTTGGACTCCTCCCGTTCAGGCGGAAGGAAGTCGGGAATTAATCTCAAGTGGTGGCTTTCGCCCGTTTTTGGACTATCGCGAAGACTCCTTGGAGACAGGACCAATACAGCGCCAGACGGTAATTCAAGTTTATGCTGAGGCAGGTGAGACACTCTACTTGGGTTCCAGTGCTGTGGGCATTGGTCAGGGTACGATTGATTACACAAGACCCAGTGGTACGTCTGGCAGTTGCGACGACAGGGGTAAAATTGAAAACCGTCAAGAAGAAGAAATAGGACCGAATACTATTTTTTCCGGTGGTTACACCCCTTGTACCGTGGACGTTGATCAAACTGGGGTTTGGCAAATTAACTTTGTTAGTCCTGATCCTTCGAGTACAGTCAACCCAAACCCGATTTCAGCCGACGATTCTTGGTCTGGACAAGATGACAATGATAACTTTGTAACCGCTTGGGATGTCACCGTAGCTGATCGGGGTAGAGAAATTCAGGGTCGCGCCTTTGCCAATTATCTGGCGCTGAATATGGGGGGTAGAGAGGCTGCTCTGAGTTCCGAAGCCTACATCCTCACCGAAACAGGTTATGTTTACCGCATCGATTTGAACGGCATTGAACCCTTCGGATTCATCTTCTTCTCAAACAATAAAGGATTTAGACGACCAAACGGAAACCCCTTTTTCTCCTCTGTTCCCCTAACTCCACCCCCTGACTTCCAAAATCCATTACGCAATCCCGATACTGGCGATGACCGAACCCACAGAATTTTCTTTAACCGACCTGAACCTGGTATTCTAGGAACTCCCCTAGAACCGATGCCTCCTGGGGAGGTGAGGAATTTTAGATTTATCGGTGATGACGGTACGCCAGGTCAAGCCGCCTCGCCGGGTGGCGGTATCTTTCGGTTCACCACGACACAAGCGGGTAGTTACAGAGTTGTCATTGACTTAAATGGCGATGGCATATTCGGAAACGATGACGGCTCAATTAAAGACAGAATCATCACGGGTAGAGTAACTGAAGGGGAAAATCAAGTGGTTTGGGATGGTTTAGATGGGAATGATAACCCCATACCAGGCGGATCTCAAGGATTCCAGGTTCGCATCAATCTGTTTGCGGCTCAAGTCCATTTTCCGTTTTTAGACGTGGAAGCGAGTCCCAATGGGATTATCCTGGAACGGCTGAATGGTCGAAATAGTCCAGATTTTACCCTTTACTACGACGATAGTCGTTTTAGTGGACCTGGCATCCCTCCTGATCCCCTAGATGCCTCAATCACCGGCGTTGGTTTAGCAGGAGTCAATAGCCGTAATGGCGCTCATAGCTATGATTGTTTGGATTCGAGTAATGAAGAAACTTGCTTTGGCGATATTAGGGCTATTGATACTTGGACTTTTTTACCGTCTCAGGATTTTACATTTACGGATGCTATCGTCATTGCAGAAGCAGACTTGGCAGTTGAAAAACGGATTCGTTCAGACCAAGTAGTTGCTAATGGTGCGATTGTCTTCGAGATCACTGTAACCAATAATGGTCCCAATGATGTCATGGGGGCATCGGTTAGGGATACAATTCCAGATACGATTACTGACGTGCGCTGGACTTGTGCAATTACTGATGGTAGCGGGAGTTGCGGTGCGGCAAATGGTACAGGCAATGCGATTGATACAACCGTCACACTTAACCCGGAGGCTACTGCTACTTATACGGTAATCGGCACTCTCTCAGCGGATGCTTCCGGAACATTAACCAATACCGCCACAGTTCCCCTCGGACCCAATAACTCCGTGGGAGATGACATAACCGATCCCAATCCGGATAATAATACCAGTACCGTTCAAGCCCCCATCGAACGAACCGCAGACTTAAGCCTAACTAAGACTGTCGCCCCTGCAAATCCCGCACCAGGGGAAAATGTCACCATCACCATCACCGTCACCAATGATGGACCTCTCGCCACGACTGATGTGCAAGTTAGGGACTCATTACCCGCCGGATTGAGCTTTATTTCAGCAACAGCCAGCCAGGGAAGCTATGATAACCAAACTGGCGTCTGGACGGTGGGCAATCTGGATAACGATAGTAGCGCCACGTTGCAAATTGAGGTAACCTTAACCGCCACTGAAACCGTCGTGAATCGAGCGCAAGTGATAGCCTCAGATCGACCTGACCCCGATTCTACCCCAGGAAACAGCGTTGCTGGCGAGGATGACCAAGATAGTGTGACGATTCCCTTGCAATCGGTTGACCTCGGCTTGAGCAAAACAGCACGCCAAAATCGGGCAAATGTGGGAGACGAAATAACTTATACCATTACTCTGACCAATAACGATGCGAATGAGGCGACTGATGTGGCGGTGACGGAACCCTTACCCCCTGAGATAACATTTAGATCGGCAACCGCGTCTCAAGGCTCATATAATCGCCGCACCGGAATTTGGTCTGTAGGAAACCTAGCCAATGGTAATGAGGCTACGTTACAGATTACTGCCACTGGGGATATTCCCGGTTCAGTTATTAACACGGCGGTGATTAGTGCTTTAGATCAAGATGATCCGAATCCTGGGAATGATCGAGACAGTGCTGAGGTATTTTTGGCTGGAGAACCTAACCTGCTTCTGGTGAAGCGGATTACTCAAGTGAACAGAGATGGACAAGTTATTGATGGAATTAATTTTAATACTTTTGTAGACGATCCCAATGATCCTGATGATAATGCTAGTGGCTGGTCTCAGTTACCTGGGGGAGAACTTTTAGGTGTCCCCAGGATTAGTCCCGATAGACGTTTAGAAAGTGGCGATACCGTGGAATACACGATCTATTTCTTGTCAAATGGTGGCACAGTGGTTAACGGTGTGAATGTCTGTGATCTGATTCCCCAAGGGACGACGTTTATCTCAGATAGTTTTAGGCAAGGGAGTGGAATTGTGTTAAATCAAGATGGGACACCGACACCCCAAAGTAATGCATCGGATCAAGATTCGGGGACATTTTTTCCGCCTCTCAATCCGGTATCAACGCCTTGTGCTGAAGCCAATAATCCTAATGGCGCCGTGGTTGTTGAGTTGGGCGATATTTCTAGCACCGCTCCCAATAATGTAGGATTGATTCGCTTTCAGGTGAAAATTGATTAAAAATGGGGATTGGGTAAGGAATTCTAATGTAATGAAAACCGAAACAATTTCAGTTATTATTCCCGTTTTAAATGAAGCGAGTACGATTGGTTCGGTCTTAGATAGACTGGTTAATACTGACAATGTGGAGGTTATTGTGGTGGATGGGGGGAGTCGCGATGAAACCGTCAGTGTAGCGCGATCGCGAAATGTCCAGGTTATTTCTACCCCACCCGGTCGCGCCTGTCAAATGAATGCTGGTGCAGCAAGGGCGATGGGTGATATTCTCCTATTTCTCCACGCCGATACCCGTTTACCAGCAAACTTTGATTGTTTAGTTCGCCAAGCGCTACAAGAACCCCAAATCATTGCGGGGGCGTTTAAATTACGGATTGATTCTCAACAGTGGGGGTTGCGTCTCATTGAACGACTGGTAAATTGGCGATCGCGTTTTTTTTCGATGCCTTATGGCGACCAAGCTATATTCTTAAAAGCGACCATCTTTCATACTATCGGAGGTTTTCCTAATTTGCCAATTATGGAAGATTTTGAATTCATTCGCCGCTTGCAACCTCAGGGACGGATTACGATTGTTCCAGCATTTGTTCTTACATCAGGACGACGCTGGGAACGGTTAGGAATCATCAAAACCACCCTAATTAATCAGCTTATCATTCTCGGATATTTTTGGGGAGTTTCTCCTGAAAAATTGGCGCGATGGTATCGGGGAAAACGGTAAGGTTTTTGTCTGAATAAGTATAGCACTACGAGGATAAGTTAGGACATCAGTTAATCCCAACGGGGAACAGTATAAAATGTCCTAACCTGCCTTGGTAAGGCTATAGCTGGACATAAATTATACAAGCGTCAAATTTTTACTGTTCCCTCAGCTAAACCCTGACCTCCAATTTTCAAAGGTTCAGGAACAGCCTGTGTCTCGATTTCTATTGCTATTTTATAATGAGTAAATATAGGAATTACCAGTCCAGGATCTTGCCAACCTGTCAAAGTTCCTGTATTTACCTCTCCCTCTGGTGATAACAGCACCTCTCCGGCACTATTAAGCGGATTAAGACCATCACTTATACCTAAATAGAACGTCTCGTTTTCAGGAAAATTGAACCCAACTTCTCCGATACTTGTAAACTCTATTCCATAATTTCAGCCGTATCACGCCCCTATTGGCGTAGCACACCTAATTTGATGGATTAAATTCGGCTTGTAGTAAGGGATGCGAGTCCCGGCAAAAGCTTGTTGATATTGATTTAAAATCTGCTCTAGCAAACCATCTAAATGTCCTTGAGTCATGTTTTTATTTTTTGCAAGACAACAACGGTATCATGCTTAATTGTTCCAGCCCAACTCACATTCCTTGGTAAATTAAGCCGACGATTTTTTAGCAATAATTGAAACTGAAATAGTTTAGCGAAGCCAATTTCTTCAGCTATTTCCGTTAAAAGTTTAGCCACTGGAATCTCAACGCCACAAATTTTACTAATATCGCCAATGGCAAAGCAATAATAGCCACCTGAATTAAGATGATTGAAGCAGCTTAAAAAATGCGACTTCATGTCCATAAAGTATTTATAAACAACTCTTGATCTAAGCTTATTTTGTCCTTTACTCGCTTGATATTTCGTGCCGTAATAAATATCAGTAATTAAATCATCCAGATAAGAATTTACCGTTTTCCCCAATTGGCAGTAATCTTTTTTGGGAATTCTTTCTGTGCCGATTTCTTGAGTATATAAATCAAGTCTGGCGCGATCATTACTCACTAAGCCCAACCAATGTAACTCAAACTTAGACGCCCAAACGTAATCAATTGCATTAATATAAGGCGGCGAAGTAATAACCGCATCACAACGCCAATCGCCTGTAAGATTAATGGCTGTTTTTGAATTCAATTCAATGGCATTTTGAAACGAGTTATTCAAGACAAACTGCCATTCCCCAATTGCCTCTAACGCTTGATCAAGATAGTCTTTAAAATACCGATAAACATCTTCGCGAGAACGCTGGGTAATTTCTTTAACATTTGCTCGTTTTGCGGCGAGAATCATGCCATCATTCATATCAGATGTTTTGCGGACAGTCGAAGCAAAAACCAGCCAAAATAAAGGTTGTATCGCTTCCGGAACTTGAAAAATTTGCGCTCGAAGGCTTTCTAGTCCAGCTTGGACAGGTTTTTGAAACCAAAAATCTTTATTGGAAAAATTAACAGTTTCTAATGGATATTTTATCCCATAAGCATTTTCCAAGATTTGCTCAGCATAGTCGAGAATTTCGGCTCCATCGTAGAAATGGGTTTTAACGCGACAGATAAGGCGACTTAACGGATGATAGTCAAGCCAATAAATTGATACACCTTGTAATAAAGCTGCAATAATTGTTGTTCCTGAACCCGCAAAAGGTTCTAAGATTTTACACTGTTCTGTACCATACTTGCTTAAAAACCAATGCGGGATTTCCGGAATTGATTTGGCTGGCTGAAAACCAACAGAATGGATTTTGAGAGGTTGTTTTCGTTGTAGCGAAATCAGGGCATCTTGAGGTATATCGATAGGAATTTCGCCTGCAAGATGTAAGTAGGAGGGTTGGGGTATAGTCTTATCGGTTTCAAATAGTGAAAGTTGTTTCATCCTAAATCTAAGTTAACTACCCTTATTTTGGTAAGCTATTCGTCATTGAAACCTTATTGTTAATAATTGCGAAATCTTTGTAGTGCGACCAACCTTCTGGCTACCTATACTTTAAATGCGTAACAGCTTATCACTTTTGTCGGTCGGGTTTCCGAACTTAAGCGAAATTTTATCAAAGAGTAATCCAACGCAGGCGGGTTAACCGGTTGGGTTTCGCTTACGCTCTACCCAACCTACTTAAACGTTTACTTTATCCTAGAGGAACGACATACACCCAATCTTGATAATTGGGATCGCGATTTTCCGTAATTGCCGTAATTTTATCTCTCAGTTTCTCTGTGATGGGTCGCGTTTTAGCTAACTCATAATTCTCAATCCGTTTAATTGGAGTAATTTTAGCCGCCGTTCCACTTAAAAATGCTTCATCGGCAATAAATAACTCCGATTTATCCACAGGGCGTTCGATTGTGGGGATACCTAAATCCTTTGCCAGCGTCAGGATACTATCTCTGGTGATTCCTTCTAAAATATCTTGATCATATCCCGGCGTAATCAGTTGTCCATTCCGTACCATAAAGATATTCATCCCCGATGCTTCACAAATTTTTCCCTGAGCATTCATTAATAAGGCTTCATCAAACCCAGATTCTACTGCTTCTGTTTTTGCCAGAGATGATGTGATATATGCGCCACTAATTTTACCTCTCAGGGGTAAACTGTGATCCGCTTGACGATACCAGGAACTAATCCGACAGCTTACCCCTTCTGGGGATAGATAATCACCAAGTTCTAGTCCATAGACGAAAAAGTCTTTTTCAATCTTATGCAATCTGGGGGCAATTCCCAAATCGGATGTATAAATAAAGGGTCGAATATAAAACGAGGTTTTAACTTGATTCTTTTTGACAAATTCTATAATTATAGTCTTGATTTTATCTGCGGGTAAGTCGTAATGTAAATATTTGGCACTGTCACTTAATCGTTTACAATGACGGTCTAAACGAAACAGGAGAATTTGTTCGGGGTTTTGCGGGTCAGGAATCCCACGCAATCCGCCAAAAGCGCCTGTCCCATAATGCAGCGCATGGGTAGCAATGGAAATTTTGGCATCATCGAAGGGAAGAAATTGGTTTTGAAAGTAAGCGATTGGCAGAAATTTATGCATTTTTAAACTAGACAGTTAAGAGTTCTGGAAGGTATGGTTATCGATTGTACTACAGGTCAATGATTTTGCCAGGGACTAGAACATCGATTTAGGCATCGGAAAAATTAGGGAGGGGGAAGGTTGAGTTTTGTGTAGGGGCGGGTTTCACTATTATCGTTTCTTGTCTCACCCAGATGAGACTAAACCCGCCCGGTTCCAGACGCATAGCCCTTTATTTAACGGCTTAAATGGCTATTGGCTTGACACAGCTCAAATCTAAAATGGTGGAATAGATTTTACCATTGAATCGGGCGCAAGTCTTTGCGCCCCTACAGTTGCTGGGTATGAGCTTAATCCTCCTTGGTGTTCAACCACCCCGCTAAATTCTGCTTTTGAGTCGCCGAGGGATTTTCAATCTGTACAACCTGGTAACGGGTGGGTTGGGATTCGCCGAGGGTAATGGGTAAGGTACAAAGTTCGTCTTGATGGAACAGGGTTACCTGAATCGTGTCACCGGCATGGTAATCTTTAAGGCGATCGCATAATTGATCGGCACTGACTCGCCAACCGTCTATTGCTAGTAACTGATCCCCAGCATCTACCCCAGCTATTCCCGCCGGAGAGGTGGCGTTGACAAATTTGACCACCTCTTGCCCATTTTCGGTCTTGACAATTAACCCCAAATAGGGTATGGACTCCTCGTCTTCCGCCGCCTTGAGTTTTAAGCCAAAGGGTTCGAGATACTCATCAAAGGGCAATTCTTCTGTCCCCTCAATGTAGCGATGGCAGAAATCACTCAAATCGGTATCAGCGACAGACTCCAACACCTCTTGCAGTTGTTGAGGAGTAAAGCCAACCTCCTTGACGCCAAACTCTTGCCACATCCGCCGCATCACATCATCAAGGGAGCGCTGATTGCCATGACGCGATCGCACTAGCAAATCCAGTAAGAAGGATACCATTTCTCCTTTGAGATAATAGGAGATCTGACTATTATCACTATTGGCATCCCGGCGATATAACTTAATCCAAGCATCAAAACTGGACTCACTCAGGGGTTGCACCAAACGCCCTGGGATCAGTTGCATCCGGGTAATTTCTTTACCTAATCCCTCTAAAAAGGTCTTACTGTCGTAAATCTTTGCCCGTAAGGGGAGGACTAAATCATAGTAACTGGTTGTCCCTTCACAAAACCACAGGGATGTGGTATAGCTTTCTTGTTCATAGTTAAACCGTTCTAAGACTTTGGGTCGAATCCGCTTAACATTCCACAGGTGAAAGAACTCATGGGCGACTAACTGCATGAAACGATTGTATTTATCTTTCGCCCGGAACCCGAAACGGGGATAATTTAAGGAACAAGAGGTTTTATGTTCTAAACCGCCAAACCCTGTGGACGATAAATGCAGTAAAAACAAATACCGTTCGTAGGGTAATCCCCCATATAATTCCGCTTCTGTCTCGATAATTTTCGTCGTATCGGCAATAATCCGTTGGGGATCAGCATTTCCCTGTCCCCAAATTGCTAGTTGATGCGGTTTACCCAGAACCTCAAAGTCATAAACCTGTTGTGTGCCAATTTCAAAGGGGCTATCGACTAAGGTGTCAAAATCACTTGCCTCAAAGGTATTCTCAGCACCATCTACGGCGGGTAAAGGTGTGGTTATCTGCCAATCGGATTTAGGGGGTACAATTGTCACCTGAATTGGCTGTTGCTCAAAACCAGGGACAAATAAAAATAATGCCGCCCCATTAAAATAGCCGTGAGTGGCATCGAGGTGATTGGTGCGTACCGATAATTCATTGGCAAAGACGCGGTAGCGAACAACAATATTTGCCGCGTCTCCAGTTTGAACCTGCCAGTGATTTTTACTCCGTTTATCCCAGGGTAAGGGCTGATGCTGGTTTCCAGTCTCAACCCGCAAATCCTGGAGGTGTTTGGCATACTCCCGCACTAGATAAGAACCCGGAGTCCAGACGGGCATTTTTAAATCTAGCACTGATTCCGACCAACCCTTCACCTGTAGCGTCACCTCAAACAGATGAGATTGAGGTTGAGGCATAGCGACGTGATAATGGAAGGTAGGTTTAGTC
>NZ_JBKHHI010000180.1:0-12447 GCF_046539235.1 Coleofasciculus sp. | reverse complement strand
AAAAACTGACACAATAGCGAGCGAGACGCAAAGCCTGCGGCATGGCTTCGCTAAACGCACTACAACAACCTCTCCCTGTTCCCTGTTCTCTCCCCTCACCCCAATACTGATTCAGCCACCCTTAACTAGAGTTAACCCTAGTTATTAGATTCCAGGAATCCTTGTTCAATGAGAAACTCTTTCGCTACCTCACCCGGTTCCCGTTGTTTCCCAGTTACCTGGTAATTGAGACGTTGCATTGTCTCATCTGTAATTGTTGCCGAAAGCTCATTGAGTATCTTGGCAATTTCTGGGTTTTCTTCTAGGACTTCCTGACGCACAACGGGTGCAACTTCATAAGGAGGAAAGAAGTTTTTGTCATCTTTAATTCTGACCAAATTGAGAGCGCTGACTTCTCCATCTGTAGCAAATCCCACAGCAATATCAGCTTGCTCTTGAGCCAAGGCTTGATACCTCAATGCGGCGTTCACGGCTTTATACTCTGCTAGTTTAAAATTACCGTACACTTGCTTGAGCCCTGATAATCCATCAGGACGCCCCTGAAACTCATAGGTGCCAACCATCTTCAGTTCATTAGCTTGAGGCACTAGATCAGAAATAGTTTCAATTCCATACTGTTCGGCATCCTCTGGGGTCATAAACAGCGTGTATGTATTATTCATGGGAGCGGGTTCCAGCCATTCTAAATTAAACTGTTCCGCATACTCCTGGGAAACGATTTTATAAACTTCTTGGGAATCGCTATTCCGGGGACGCTTCAAAATTGTGATCAATCCAGTCCCGGTATATTCTGGATATAAATCAATTTCTCCCGATTTGAGACTCTCATGAGTCACCTGAGTCCCCCCTAAGTTAAGTTTGCGTTCTACGGGAAAGCCTTCCTCTTCTAATACCAGCGCATACATTTCTCCTAAGATAAATTGTTCAGCAAAATCTTTTGAGCCAACTCGAATCGCTCCTGATTCTGCACTATCACCACCGCAACTGCTGAGGGTGGCGATCGCGAAAAGAGTTAGTAATGGTAGAATTACCAATTGACGGATTTTTTGCATTATGCAGGTTTTCTGGGTTTCCTTCCAAGGGTTTAGCCGAAACAATTTTAGCTGACGTTAGTAGAGACGTAGCATGCTACGTCTCTACAATAGAATGAGGATTCAATTACTGAATCTCTAAGGGCATCCGCCCAGACAACAAGGCTTTGGTCGAAGACTCACCTGCTTTTTTCAACTGTCGCGTTAGTTGCAGATTCAACAAGACTAAAGCCAGGGATTGACCAACGAGGGCAAGGAAGACTGACGTTCCCGCCGCATATTGGATGCTAGCCCAAGGAAACGCCGAAAATAGCCAAACCGCAGGTTCTACTGATGGGTACATGGACAAAAAGCCGAACATGATTGGCGGTAAGATAATGATTCCACCAACCACCGTTGCTGCCCAAACTGCCCGCTTTGGTGTTTTCAGCAAGAGCATCAACTGTCCAATTGAAGCATAGAAAACAATGAGACTGACGGTTACTAATAGTCCCAAAATCGCGGGTGTCTTGTATTCACTGGGCGACCACAGCAGAATCCATGGCAGTACAATAGCAGATGCGATCGCTAAATTCAAGAAAATCGCCACAGGAGCAGGACTGGTTTTGCCCCAGATTAAGTCTGCCATAATTCCAGCCTTGCGGGACGAGCGTTTGGCATGGCGGTAACGCGCCCAATCTTGCATCGTCTGACGATGGGGACTCAACGCTGCAATTAACCCTAAAAACAGGATCAAATTAAACACCAGCAGGATTTCCAGATTCTCAAACAATCCTTCACCATAAGTTTTCCATTCATGCACCTGAGGATTGAGGGCAAATCCGAGAATCATCACTTCAAAGCAAGCTGTTAACCGATAACTTTGTCGCTTACTCAGTAAGGTAGCCCTAGGGTTGTGAAAATTTCGATTTAACCCCAGCCAAATCCCGTAACTCCATAAACCCGCATTGAGAATAGCAAATCCCGCCATCATCCAGATTGTTTTCCCGATGGGGAGAAAAAACCAAAGCAAGTCACGAAAATCACCGTATGGATAAGTATTAACGACATCTAGAGAACTCGAATCAATCAGGTACGGTAACAAAATTGCCGGATTAAATAAGGTCAGCCAATCGGTAGGATAATGAGTCATACCCCCGTCAATAACGCTGGTGCTAATCGATAGGAATAGGAGAATTGCACCACCCCCCAACCAAGCTTGAAAACCGCCCAACCAATTACCGACTAAGCCAAAGAGTAGCGCCCCACTGAAAAAGAATAGGCAACTAGCACCTAGAACTGTATAGAAGGCTAAAATCTGACTCAAACCCATGTCACCTGCCATACCCGCCACCAGATGCAAGGGCAAGGCGAGGGCGGCGACAAGATACAGTAACAGGGGGACTCCCAATAATTTGCCGCCTAAAATACTCAGCGTTGAACCCGGAGTCAGCCGTAAAAAATTCAGAGTACCCCGACGTTCTTCCTGAGACAAATCACTAATCAGCATATAGATGCCCACGACTAACAGGGCAAAAATACCGATTAGGCTGAGTCCCAAAAATACATCCTGCCACCAGAGTGACCAATTGATCACAAATCCACCCAAACCATCGGATAGACAGGTTGGAATCGTAGAATATTCCTGAGTTGAACCTGTACAATAACGGTTGTAAACCATCATGGTATCTTTAGCCACGGGTAATTGACCCGCAAAAGCCATCAGCAGCAGTAACTGTCCCAGGAAAGACATGGCGACAGCAATTAAAATATTGCGGGGTTTAAGCCGTCCTTTGATTTCCCGAAATAACTGGGGATTCCATTCACCCAGTTGGTTAACTAAATTCAGTGCCATCGTAATCTCAGTCTCCGTAGGTAAAAGCTTATATTGTTCTAACTCGATAAGTTTTGTGCGTCCTCCAGTTCGTTCCCGATGAGCGAATACTCAAAAACTCATCACTAAAATTCGTTCTTCTCCTCCTCACCAATCACCTCTTCCCCAATCCCCAATCCCCATTTTCCCGACAAAAGTCAAAAATTGAAACATTGATTCCGGTCAGGGGGGTCAATTAGCCGTTATGATAAGAGACTGCCTGGTCAGTCATAAGGTTCAGGTGTCCACGTTTTGAAATTGTCCCCAAGATTACACGATAAGTTATGGCACAGCAGCACTACCGCATTACCCTTTTGCCTGGTGATGGCATCGGTCCAGAAATTATGGCAGTCGCGGTAGATGTGTTAAAGGTGATTGGCGCACAGTTCGACCTGAGCTTTGAATTTACTGAAGCCTTAATCGGAGGGGCGGCAATTGATGCTACCGGGGAACCCCTACCGACTGACACCCTGGAAAAATGCCGCCATAGCGACGTTGTTTTACTGGCTGCCATCGGTGGTTATCAATGGGATAACCTGCCGCGCCATCAACGCCCGGAAACGGGTTTGTTAGGATTACGAGCAGGATTAGGGTTATTTGCCAATTTGCGACCTGCCACCATCTTACCCCAACTCATTGATGCCTCAACCTTGAAACGGGAGGTGGTTGACGGAGTGGATATTATGGTGGTGCGAGAATTGACAGGTGGGGTTTATTTTGGTCAGCCGAAGGGTATCTTTACCACCGAAACGGGGGAAAAGCGCGGTGTAAATACGATGGCGTATACGGAAGCCGAAATTGACCGCATTGGACGAGTGGCATTTGAAACTGCTCGCAAACGCCAGGGTAAACTCTGTTCGGTTGATAAAGCCAATGTTCTAGAGGTATCTCAATTATGGCGCGATCGCATCACCCAATTAGCGACTGAGTATCCGGATGTGGAGTTATCTCATCTGTATGTTGACAATGCTGCCATGCAGTTAGTCAGGGCACCTAAGCAGTTTGATACGATTGTCACAGGCAATTTATTCGGAGATGTGCTTTCTGACGCCGCCGCGATGCTCACCGGGAGTATTGGCATGTTACCTTCAGCCAGTTTAGGGGAAAAAGGACCCGGCGTTTTTGAACCCGTTCACGGTTCCGCGCCGGATATTGCTGGACAAAATAAGGCAAATCCCTTGGCTCAAGTGTTGAGTGCGGCTATGATGCTACGTTATGGGTTGAATCAGCCAACGGCGGCTGACCAAATTGAGCAAGCCGTTTTTAAAGTTTTAGAGAAAGGTAACCGTACAGGGGATATTATGTCAGCAGGAATGACGCTTGTCGGTTGCCAGGAGATGGGAAATGCTTTGATTGAGATTCTCAAACAGCCATAAGTATAAGTCAACCAGGAGCGCAGCGACTCGCTCTACAGCGAAACGTCAGACAAGAATCATGGTGGTGAATTAAACAATAGGGTTAGGCGGGTGGTATACACATCACAGCAATGGCAACAAGAGTATCAAGACACTCGGACAGGGTTACCGATGTTGTTAGACCCGGGTCTTCTCAGAGCCGCTCGGCAGATATACCATAGCTACTATGATGTTCATCCTAACCTGACCCAACGTCCTACGGGTGTGGCGATTGACCGATTTACTTATCGTGGCAAGTTGATTTTTCGGGCGAAACCGATTCTTTTACCTCAAGAGTGTTTTGTACCACTGAGTCAGCTTGAGGCAGAAATTTATTAGTCATTGGTCAACTCAGGTTGAGGAATTAACGCAGTTAGTCGGGGGACATCCCTATTTATCTGTTGAAGATTGAGTTAAATCAAATGAATAATTATTGTTACTATAGCATTCATTCTTACCGATGTATCGCATCAGACTGGAAATCGCGATATAGTAATCCAGTTTTTTAAATCGATGCTATAATCTCTAAAAAAACTAATCACTACTAAATAGCCGCTTTTGTGATAAATGGCAAGGTTTTGTTAAGAGGTTATCGGTCAATTCCAAAATTAAACAGCTCGCGCCTGCCCCGATAATTGATAGACGTGCCATGGTGTGTCTCTACATGAATCTAGAAAGAAGGTATAGGTATGACTCAATCATCCAATAAACAATCTGCTATCATCCGTACAGAACGGGGATTAACAATCGCAGGAACCCGGATCACTCTCTACGATGTCATGGATTACCTCGCGTCAGGATGGTCTCCTAAGCTGATTCGAGACTGGTTACCCTTAACCCAAGAACAAGCTGATGCTGCATTATCCTACATTGAAACCCATCGTAGTGAAGTAGACGCTGAATATCAAACGGTTTTGCAAACAGCCCAGGCAATTCAGGACTATTGGGCAGAAAAAAATCGTCAGCGGTTGGCACGAATTGCCACTTTACCAGCAAAACCCGGACAGGAAGAGATTTATAGAAAACTCCAAGCCTGGAAAGCAAAGCTTGGGTTAACTCCATGATCATTTTAGTTGACCATAATTTGGAGGGTTACGTTGTTCTATTACAAGGAACCTTAGCCAGTGAAGGATGGCTGGATTTGTTGTCGATACGCTTTTTGTTAATGGAAGAAGCGGGAATAGCAACTGACAGTAATGACCGCGTTGTTTGGCGATATGCCCACTTGAGGAAATCACCCACGTACAATCGGATCAATAAATTATCCCTGAGATGCGGTAGGGGCACGATAATATCGTGCCCTGATATAGCTACCAGAGACAAAACTTTCCCTTATTTTCCTAACGTTGCAACCCGTTTCCTCTACCTTGGACTAATGGATTCTCAACCGCTTCTCTGTACTGCTCAACCTCTTCTGTGTATGCAATCGGCAGAACACACTCCACATTTTCATGAGGGCGGGGAATAATCACCCACGATTCTAAGGTTGCACCATAGGTTTTTTCAACGGCTGCAATTCCAGCATCCATGGCGGTTTTTACCTCGGAAACATCGCCACGAATATTCAGATTAAAACGAGCGCTACCAACGCGGATATAGCCGACTATAGTCACTCGACCCGCTTTAACCATAGCATCTGCGGCGGCTAATATACCGGGAAAGCCCTTGGTTTCAATTGACCCAACTGCTACTATTGACATTGCCAATCTCCTCAATCAATGAATTAATGAACTCAAAAACTTATTCTACGAATTATGGGTATTTTTTCAGAAACATACTCTTTGTCTTTAGCCTTTTAATCGCGAACCAGACATAGAGTCACTGAAACATTTACCCTTCCCTTACTCAGTTAAAATGAGCGAAACTGTTCAACTTGACTGGTATATTCAATCGGTAGAACGGTGTCAACATTTTCGTGGGGATTAGGAATGATGTAGTAACCGGTTATCTCAGCGCCGTGTGTTTTCTCCACCGCTTCTAGACCCGCATCTACAGCTACCTTAACTTCAGATATTTTGCCCCGAACGCTGACCATAAAGCGACCACTTTCATTGCGATCAAACTTCACCAGGGTAACCGCGCCAGCTTTGACCATGGCGTCTGCTGCGGCAAGTACCCCGGGAAACCCTAACGTTTCAATCGTCCCAACGGCTGCGGGCATGATTGCTCTGTTACCTCCACCTCAAAAGATTCTATCAAACTATATTGTACGAGGCTTGATCACCCATTGAGGCGAAATTATAGATTATTTTTTAGATGGGATAAAACTTAATCAATTAATACGTCTTAATGGGTCGCATCTGCGGACGATGGCTTGGCGTTGACAGGTAACGTCACCGTCACCGTTGTCCCTTTGCCTACCTCACTTGCGATCGCAATCTCCCCCTGATGCAAATCTACACAATTTTTAACAATAGACAATCCCATCCCCGTCCCGGCAATTGTGCTGACATTGCTGGCGCGGAAAAAAGGGGAAAATAATCGCGGTTGCTCCGATTCAGGAATACCAATCCCTTGATCTTGAACCTGGATGATCAGGGTGTCATCCTCGCGGCGTAGGGACAAGGAAACCGTAGTGCCTTTGGCAGAATACTTAATCGCATTGCTGAGGAGATTGGTGACAATATGTCGTAGCATCTGCTTATCCAACTCCGCTTCACCAGACGAGAGTTGAGGATTATAGGTCAACGTATAGCGATCGCCAACCATCAGTCGCTGTTCATCTACCAATTGCAGACAAAAGTCTTCCAAATCCAACGGTTCGGGATTAAACTGAAGTTCACCAGCTTGGGCTTTATTAAACGTAAGAACCTCTTCCACAAGCTGAGCCATCTGCTTGACGCCCATTTGAATCCGGTCTAAATAGGTTTGTTGTTTCTCTTGTGATAATTGAGTACTGTAGCGTTTCAGGAGTTCCGTTGAGGTTAAAATTACCGCCAAGGGCGTGCGGTATTCGTGGGAAATCATTGCCACAACCCGAGATTTCAGTTCACTCAATTCCTGTTCAGCGATTAAGGCTTTGCGAATTTCGGCTTCGGCTTTTTGGCGTTCGGCGACTTCCGTTGCCAGTTTAACCCGTTCCAGTTCTAGGGCTTGGGCTTGACGGCGTTCGCTGATATCGCAAAATACTAAAACCGCACCCTTGATCTCGTCATCGTTGGGACGCATTAAGGAAACATGATCTACGATTGGCGTCTTGGTTCCATCTCTGGCAATTAACAGGCGATTATGTCCTTGATTCAAGACAGGTTCACCCCGCAGCAGTAGCATCACTGGGTTTTCCACAACTGTATTTGTGGCTTCATCGAGAATTTGCACGACTTTAGTAATGGGTTTGCCCATCGCTTCAGTAGACAACCAACCGGTTACGGTTTGGGCGATAGGATTCATATAAGTAATGCCGCCCATTGCATCCGTTGCGACTACCGCATCATGGGTTGAGTCGAGAATCGTGGAGAGAAATTCCTCGCGTTCGATTAACTGCTGTTGAGTTTGATGCTTATAAAGCGCGATTTCGATGGTAATCCCTAAATCGCGTTGATTAAAGGGCTTGACAATATAGCCAAATGGTTCTGTAACTTTCGCACGGGCCAAGGTAGCCGCCTCTGAGTGAGCCGTCAGGTAGATGACAGGGATTTTAAATTGGTTGCGAATCTGCTCGGCGGCTTCAATTCCATCCATGTCTCGGTGTTTGAGAACAATATCCATCAACACCAGATCTGGACAATTTTCCGCGACTTTAGCGAGGGCGGCTATACCTGAATTGGCGATATCCACCACATCGTAACCCAGTCGTTTGAGTTGACCAGCAATGGCTTGAGCAGTAATAATTTCATCTTCGACAACTAGAATTTTTGCCCTTGCCACGCCACTATTCCTCTATGTACGAAAGTCTCAACTCAATGGTAATCCCAAAGATGGGGGAGATGGGGGAGATGGGGAAGATGAGGGAGATGGGGGAGATGAGGACAGTTATGGTAAAAACGTACCATGGTGTATCTGTGTGTAGGGGCGGGTTTAGGGACTAATATTGATGGTTTTCCTTAGCTTGGCTGCAAAACCCGCCCTGACCAAATGACAAATGACAAATGACGAATGACCAAATGACGTAGCTTGCTTCTCGCGAAGCGAGTATGACCAAATGACGAATGACGAATGACCAATGACCAATGACCAATGACCAATGAGATAATCCCCCGTCTGCCACTCGGGGGAGAATCAAGAGAGGACAAGTTCGATAACAGATGTTATGTAACGGTTGATGTATCAGTTACCGCCTCAACATTCTGGGCAGTCTTGCCATTGGTATTATTGGTATGACCATTGCCATTGCGAGGCTGAATCACACCATATCCGCCGTGATTGCGTTCATAGAGAACGTTAATCTCGTTAGTTTTCGCATTCCGGAACATATAGAAGTCGTGATCGACCAGTTGCAGCTGTTCCATGGCTTCTTCAATCGTCATCGGCGGCATGGCAAAATATTTCATCCGCACGACTTCTGTGGGCAGTTCGGGAGTGCGATCGCCAATTAAATCCTCGACCACAGGTGCTTCATGAATGACTGCACCCGTTTTCGGTTGGGTCTGAGTTTTCTTTTGCTGCTTTTCTTTATATTTACGCAGTTGACGCTGAATCTTATCGGCAACCAGATCGATACTGGCATACAAGTCTTCGCTACTCTCCTGGGCCCGAATTACGGTTTTATTGGCATAAATGGTAACTTCGGCAGTTTGCTTCGTGTTGATCCGAGGATTACGGGCAACAGAGAGATGCACGTCTACCTCAGTCGTCATATTTTGAAAGTGACTGACCGCTTTTTCTATCTTTTGATTAACATATTCTCGAATTGCATCAGTGATTTCAATGTTCTTGCCCTGGATAACAAGCTTCATACTGACTACTCCGTCCTGTACTATTGTGTCGTAATAGAGCAGAGCTAGGGCTGGTCTTAGTTGCTCTTGGAGGATACTTCTATTGTAGGACTGACTGTGGTGACTTCCGGATGTAAGCAGCAATACTTTACAAAACTGCAACTTTTACTCGACTAAGGGGGTACGTTCATGGTTCATGGTTCATGGTTCATGGTTCATTGCCATCAACGACGGGCGATGAACCATGAATCAAGTGGTGGGCGGCTATTCGGACTCCCTTGGACAGAGGTAGGCTCACCGCCGCAGCGATTAACCCAAAATACAACCTGTCCGAGGCGGTAAGTCTATCGCCAAATGGTTTTGATTCCAGGTGAAGCTGGCGTCACCATACAAGATTTGATGGCTTGGTGATAACTCTGGCGGCACCTCAACCTGAACTTGGGCGGTTGTGGTTCCGGCATTAACGGCAATAATTAACTCATCTGCCTCCAGTTGGCGGGCAAAGATATACGTCATTCCCTCAGCCAACAGCACCTTGTAGCTACCTGTACGCAGCGCGGGGTGATTATGACGCAGGGCAATAAGCTGACGGTGACAATCGAGAATCTCTTGATTCCATTGAGATTCTAAGGGAAAACCCCGGCGGGAGTCTGGATCTAATGCGCCAGGTAACCCCACTTCATCGCCATAATAGATGCTGGGGGCACCGAGAAAGGTAAACAGTAATAGTGTAGCCAGCTTAACACTTTCGATCGCTTCAGCGGCGGGATTTTTCTTCCCTCCTTCAGCAATGGATAGTAGTCGGGCGGTATCATGACTGGCTAGCAGGTTGAGTTGGGTGAGTTGAATTTCCCAGGGGTATAGCTGCAACAGATGCTCGATTTTAGCCGCATAACCTGGTGCATCTAGGGGAGGATAGGGTTGGTAAGAGGGTTGTTCGACGTATTCCCGAATCACGCGATCGCCAGCAGCAAAGGCAATAGTCGGTCCGGTGAACAGGTAGTTCATTACCCCGTCAAATTGCGTCCCATCCAACCACTGACGCGAGTCCATCCAAACTTCGCCCACAATATAAGCATCTGGGTTGATGGCTTTGACGCGATCGCGAAATTCTTGCCAAAATCCTGGCGCTTCAATCTCATACGCGACATCTAGGCGCCAACCATCGACGCCGAGTTTAATCCAATATTCGGCAACCTGCATAATATATTCCCGCACGTCGGGATTATCATGGTTGAATTCGGGTAACGCCCGATTGCCTTCCCAACCGACATAGTTAGCGGGTTTGTTGCCATCATAGGCTGATAGGGGCCAGCGCTCAATCTTGAACCAATCTAACCACGGCGAATAAGGACCATTTTCGAGAATGTCATTGAAGAAGAAGAAGCCGCGACTGGCATGGTTAAATACACCATCCAGGACTACTTTCATCTCCCGCTGATGACATTCTTCCAAAAGTTTCATGAATGTACCATTCCCCCCTAATAGGGGGTCGATCTGATAATAATCGTGAGTATGGTAACGGTGGTTACTGGCCGATTGAAAAATGGGGGTAAAGTAAACGGCATTAATGCCTAAATCTTGCAAATAATCTAGTTTTTCCATTACGCCCCAAAGATCTCCACCCTTATAGCCTTGTAAAGTGGGCAGGGCATCCCAGGGTTCTAGGGGAAGGGTTTTAGCCACTTGCGAATGGGGTGGATTGCCTTTGGCAAAGCGATCGGGAAATATTTGATAGAAGACGGCGTGCTTCACCCAATCTGGCGTCTGAATCTGCATTGATAATGGTCTAGCTCTTCTCTACTAGAGTACAAGTATGGTTCGCTAAATACGATTTATGTTATGAAGCTAATATTTTACCCGAAAACTCTCTTTAAGCCAAAGAAGAACTTATGTAACGAACTTCAATGATGTCTCAATTGTGCCAATGATGAAACCACTCAAGGACTACTGTGCGGCACTGGTTGACAAAGAGCTAATGCCAACAGCGCTTAAGGTAGCTGCTGTGGTTGGTTCTATTCTATTTCTGATTAATCATGGTAATGCTGCCGTACAGGGCAAGATGACACGCGATCGCTGGATTTCTGGATTCCTCACCTACCTGATTCCTTATGGAGTGAATATTCATGGGCAATATATTAGTCGCTCTCGACAACGATGATGGAATTTTGTCAGGGAATAGGAAATGTATAATGCAGATGTTATCCAGATGTCATCTGTCATAAGTCGTAGATTTAATTAAACGGTAGCATGATCAACCCAATCCCCGTGAAGAGGATTGAGTTAATAGTTTAAGCTGCCATCATAATTTCCTTAGTTGTGCTTATTTCTGCGGACGTAGTTTTACACCATCCTTCAATATTGAGTTCTTGCAACACGTCTTTTCCGGCTGGATTTGTATTCATCTCTAAAAGAACACGTTCTAATTCACTCTTATGATCCATGGCATTGGGACTAACATGGATACCATGAAAGATGACCTTTTCCTCCGATTCAGCAAAGGCATTAACCATCGCCTTGGTATTGGGTGAGAGTTCCTGGTATGTGTCTTTATAGACAATGCCGAAAGGGGCTTCGTTTTTGGACACGCTATTAATAACTCCTAACCAGGAGGATTTATCCAACAGTTGTGCAGGTGAAATTCCTTTTTCTTTGAGGCTATGTAAAGCCACCTTACTCGGTAGCATACTTTTGACAGTGGCAAGAGTTTCCCCGTGCAGCGAATCTAAGGTTGGATTGGCGATATCCTGATTGGCAATATACACCACTTCATCATAGAGATTGAGCGGACGAACCACCGCAGAAAAGCCTTGTTCCCGCAGACGGATACTATCAGCCGGGTTAGCGTAGACGATATCGGCTTGATCGAGATGTTGATGAAAATCCTGGAAATCCAGCGAAACCTCTAAATGTACGTTGACATCAAGCTGATTATTCAAATACTGGATAAAGCGAAACCATCGATCCGGTTTCTTAGCTGTATCGTGGGGACAGATCATCAGGGTTAACTTGTTCATGGAGGGTCTATTTTTTAGGTGCATTGGCGGAAGACGATTATTATCTTCCTCTGATTCCTTTTTTCATGGAAATTTGACCCAATCAGGAACGTGAATTATTGCTTTTAGTGAGGAGGGCGGGTTTTGTTTATACGTTATCGGTGAGGAGGGCGGGTTTTGTTTATACGTTATCGGTGAGGAGGGCGGGTTTTGTTTATACGTTATCGGTGAATATCTGAATTTATTCCCTAAACCCGCCCCTACAGATTCCCTAAACCCGCCCCTACAGATTCCCTAAAC
>NZ_JBKHHI010000179.1:0-12495 GCF_046539235.1 Coleofasciculus sp. | reverse complement strand
TAGAAATTGGTTTGCTCATGGCTGTTACTGTACCACACCGTGGCGTGAAAGTGCTGTAAAGTGATTCAGCAAAGTATTGTCATTGCTTTAGTTCTGAACGGAACGTTCATTCTCCTGGGAACCTTGGGGGTAATTGGACTGCCAATGGCGGTTTTAGAGGATATGGGGTCTTCTCTGTTAGTGACTCTCAACGCCATGCGGCTGTTTAACATCAAGACTGATGGCTAACAAATACAACTTAATCTCTTAGGGGAAGTGAGGCAAAAAACATGGAGAACTTATTGTTGAAACTCCTAACCTATCGAATTGACCAACCAACTTGATTCGGTCGGTGTGCAATGGTATTATTAGCTGTCTGGCTAAGGAGATTTCGGCTTGACTTCAAATTCCAATTTAGAACGGTAGAAGCCTAGGCTCTGCCACTTTACGCGGCAGAAACGCAACCACCAAACCGATACTCTTGATTTTAATCGAGATCGCGTCTACGTCAACACCAGAAGCCTTTCCGTTTCGCTACTTTCAAATTCAATGCTCGTGTCTAAATTATCTCTCAAGATTTGAATAATCCTCGATGTTGAAAATAGAATTTTTATTTATCTGACCGACACTTGCTCTGATGCCAGACAAATCTTAAGTTGGCTCTGAATTTGCTTGGCATCCAAGTCGCGTCCAATGAAAACGAGTTGATTGCAACTAGGAGGGTGAGAACGTTCACTTTTAATATCACATCGCTTACCACTTAATTGAAACAGATGGCATAACTGACTCCCCTGAAACCAGAGAATGCCCTTACCCCGATAAACATTGGTGGGTAGGTTATCGATAAAGGCTTGAAATTTGGGCAGATTTAAGGCGCGATCGCTCTCAAATGACACTGTCATAAACTGATCATGTTCCAGATGGTGAGACTGATGATCATGAGCCAAATGATGCTCGGCTGGTGCTGCACGTTGATATGTGCTAATCTCGTTAAGGTTCACATTCAAAATCAGTGGTAATGACACCTGTCCATATTGGGTTTGGAGAACTCTAGCTCCAGGTTTAAGGGAACGAATATAGTCCTCTAGTTGATTAATTCGTTTTGGCGCAACCAAATCGGTTTTGTTTAACAGAATAATATCGGCAAAAATGAGTTGATTCAGTGCTGCTTCACTATCATAGTGATTCGGCGTCAACGATTCTGCATCAACAACCGTCAATATGGAATCAATGTGAGTAACCGTTTGTAATTCGGTGGTGATAAAACTCAGCATAATTGGCAACGGATCTGCCACCCCCGTGGTTTCAACCAGGATGTAATCCACCGGATCATCACGGTTAATTAACGCATCAACCGTATCAACGAGATTTTCATTAATTGTGCAGCAAATGCAACCATTACTCAGTTGCACCATATTTTCATCAATCGATACCAAGAGTTTGGAGTCGATATCAATGTCGCCAAATTCATTAACAATAACTGCTATCTTCAAATCCTGACGATTATGCAAAATATAATTGAGCAGCGTGGTTTTGCCGCTCCCCAAAAAACCCGTGATAATGGTAACAGGTATTCCCCGCCCAGAAGCGGTGAAAGATGTGGGACGAACTGGTTTGACACTAGAGGTCATAAAATCCCTCCTGTTGAATAACGACAAATTGGCGGATTGAACGATCTGACTCGCCCTAAACCAATTGTATAGTAAGAATTATTCTCAGCAATACTAAAAAAAGGGCTTTCTCCTAGGATTAGGTGATCGCCCCTAACGAACAGGCACGCTAATTAAACCTTGGGTTATGTTGCACCAAATCCATGAACTCCTGGCGAGTCCGGGCATCCTCAGCAAACACCCCTCGCACCGCACTAGTCACAGTCCAAGACCCTGGCTTTTGCACACCTCGCATCACCATGCACATGTGCGTCGCTTCCACGACTACGGCTACACCTTGAGGCTTGAGTAATCCCACGAGTCCATCGGCAATCTGTGCCGTCAGACGTTCCTGTACTTGCAAGCGCCGCCCATACATTTCGCAAATTCGAGCAATTTTGGACAGTCCAATCACCTTACCATTGGGAATATAGGCAACGTGAGCGCGACCGAGAATGGGGAGAATATGATGCTCACAGGAGCTAAAAATATCGATATCCCGCACCAGCACCATTTCATTAGCATTTTCGGTAAATACTGCACCATTGAGTAATTCATCCAGGGATTGGTGATAACCCGATGTCAAAAACTTTAAAGCTTTAACCACACGCTTAGGGGTATCTTGTAATCCTTCGCGGTCTGGATCTTCTCCCAATCCCAGTAACAAAGTACGCACAGCTTGCCTCATTTCTTCGTCAGAGACAAGGGGTTGATCTGAAGTTGAAAGGGATGGCATTACACCATTTAACGCCATCGGCTTTGATTGAGATAAGGTCATGATGGAAGGATTTGATAAACGACAAAATTGAAGTTAAACGGAAATGAAATTCAGCCAACAATTAACAATTAATTGACTATAATTTTACCGATTCAGCCAGACAGTTGTCTAGTATCGTTTTGATTTCATCTAGATCGAGATGACGCCCAATCAAGACGAGCTGAGTTTTCGGTGAACCTAACCAAGGCTCAGCGTTTAATTCAAAACGAGGACCGCTGAGTTGAAAGATATGGCGTAAAGGGCTATCACTAAACCAGAGAATGCCTTTTGCCCGAAACACAGTATTCGGAATCTGTTCAGTCAAAAAATACTCAAATTTGTGGACATCAAAAGGGCGATCGCTCTGGAAAGACAGGGAAACAAATCCATCATTTTCTAAGTGATGGGAATGATATCCGTGATCATGATGGTGATGGGAGTGATCATGATGGGAATGATGCCCATGATCCTCGTGCTGGCTTTCCTCCAACTCCTGCTGGTAGTTCTCTATCTGGGTTAATCCCACATCCAAAATTAAGGGTAATGGCACTTGACCATATTGACAACGAATGAGCCTTGCTCCCTGTTTAATTAGGCTGATATAACTCTCTAATTCATCCAGCTTTTTCTGATCAGCAAGATCCGTTTTATTCAGCAAAACGATATCACTATACGCCACCTGTTTAAACGCGGCTTCACTGTCAAAATGCTCTGGAGTGAAGGTTTCGGCATCTATTACCGTCAAGATAGAATCCAGCCGGGTCAGGTTTCGCAGTTCCGTACCTAAGAAGGTGATCGCAATGGGTAAAGGATCAGCAACTCCGGTGGTTTCAATGACTAAATAGTCAATCCGGTCTTCCCTTTCTAAAACGCGATAAACAGCATCAACTAACCCATCATTAATTGTACAGCAGATACAACCATTACTCAACTCCACCATGTCTTCATCGAAAGAAACCAGAAGCTGGGAGTCAATATTGATATCCCCAAACTCATTTACTAAAACAGCGACTTTCAAATTCTGCTTATTTTCGAGAATTTGATTAACTAAGGTTGTTTTGCCACTCCCCAGAAATCCGGTAATAATCGTGACAGGCATCCCTCGTTTGGGAAGGTTTACTATTTCCGATTCCGTTTGTTTTGTTGTCTGTATCATGGTTACCTTTTAGGATGAGAGTCTCGGTTGGTATAACTACAATGAGCGGCAGATGGGATATTTACGTCCCATGCAACATCAAGGCGATATCTTTGGCAAAGTAGGTCAAAATTAGGTCAGCACCAGCCCGTTTGATACTGGTCGGTGGCATCTTTCTTGTCTTCAGGGATAACCGGGAATAGCGCGATCGCATTAATCCCTAACTCAAAGACATTTTCTACTTCTTTGAGTAGTAAATCCCCGGAATAACGGTAGCATCCCGGCAGGGAAATTATTTCCTGCTGATGACTTTCGCCTTCCATAACAAACAGGGGATAAATGAGATCGTTAACACTAAGCTGAGTTTCTCGCACCATCCGGCGTATGACTGGTGTGCGACGCAGACGCCTGGGGCGATTGGGTAACAGGAGGTTAGTTGATTTAGACTGATGAGACACGGAGTTTTGTGATGACATTGGTTAAGGCAATTGACAGTAATAATTAGGGGGATTTAGCCATCTATTTGGCTCAATCTAGATAACAAAAGCAGGTGATGGATTCGAGAAGCTGACAACATCAATAACAGGTTAGGACATCGGTCAATAAACCGGGTTTCTTTGGGTGAAAGCTTGATATTTTGTTGTCATCCTCATGAGAAACCGGGTTTCTCGGAATAGTTGAACGTTTGGTGGCTCGAAGGGTGAAAAATTGGTATTTGTTTTAAGTCTTTGTTGGGCGATCGGATTAATTCCTTTTGAATGCATAACCGATCGCAGCCAATTCTATCTAGAAGAATTCCCTGGCTCATTGCCCCTGTATAAATTTCCAGTTGAGCCTCAGAACAAGCTTCAAATAAGAGATGTTGTCGAGGAAATACGACTCGCTCAAAGTACCAATTGGGAATATTGACAATCCGCACAATCTGAACTTGTCTCGTCTGATTGAAATAGCCACATAAGATTTTAGAGGGAAAATCTGGGGGCAAAGCATCAAGAATTTGAGTCATGGTTATAATTGCTTTGTTTGATCAACGTCTGGATTGATATAGATATTGCGTCTTCCTGACAATTTCTCTTTTAGTTCACTCACTGTTCGGGGAACAGAGGTATTTCCTGAAAGACGAAGGTGTTTGGGTAAAGCTTGCCAAACTTGCCATACTGTTGGCAAGCCGATTTGTAAGTCTGCAATTAATTCCCCTTGAGAAAAAACAGTTTCTGCCTCACCTTCCATAACCAATTTTCCTTGATGTAGAACCAAGAACCAATCTGCCCATTGATAGGCAAGATCTAGATCATGGGTTGCCAAAACAACCGTGGTTCCTGACTCATGAATACGATCTAATTCATGCATAAGATTCTGGGTTTGCCTCCTATCTAAATAAGCCGTAGGTTCGTCTAAAAGGAGTAATTCTGGCTTCAATGCCATCACACCGGCTAAAGCAACACGCCGCTTTTGTCCTAAGCTGAGATGGTGTAGGGGAAGGTTAGCGAATTCCTGCAAAGCAAAGTCCGCGATCGCGTCATCAAGTCTCTGTTCAAATTCGGCTTTGGGTAATTGCAAGTTGGCTAAACCATAAGCGATATCCTCTATCACTGTTCCGGCGACTAATTGTTGTTCAGGATCTTGAAAGGCTAAGCCAATTCGTTGTCGCCATCGATTGAGAAATTTAGGGTTGTATTTTAATTCCTCGTTTTTCCAGTAAATTTTTCCTTGTTGAACTTTATGTAACCCATCTATCAACAGAAATAGGGTGGATTTACCCGATCCGTTTTGACCTATAATCGCCGTTTTTTGGGATTGAGCAATCCTAAGGTTTAATCCCCGAAACAAAGGATTATCTTGACCTGGATAAGTATAAACGATGTCTTTGAGTTGTAGCAATGTATGGGTCATGGATGGGGGATAAGGTAAAAAGGGTTGAATCCACAGTTATTCTAGTTAATTTTCAGATAAATATCTAATCCTGACAAACTTAAACACCCAATCATTCCTTCTAAGGCATAGCGCTGGGAATAGTTCCGATGTTGTCCATTAAACCAATAGAATCTATCGGTAAATCCCCTAGCGGCAAACCCTAAACAAAATTGCTGATACCGAATTATTATCCGTTGCAGCAATTGACTAACAAGCAAACTTGTACTCTTAACCGCTAATGTCCAAGTGCGATATCCTCCTCTGGCTTGTTGGGCTAATTGTAACTCAATCACTGTGTTGAGCAGAATAAAAACAAAGCGGTACATTAACATCAGCAAATCACCGATCGTTTCAGGGAGTTGGCAACGACGTAGGGTTTGCACAATTTCGACAAATGGAATAGTCAGCAGCATAAAAAGTAAGCATGAGATACAAGCCAAAGATCGGATAAAAATTGTGACCGCTTCTTGCCAACCACTGTGACTGAGATAGAAATATAACTCCCCTAACTGAATACCTCCGAGTTGATCACTGGCAACTAAATCGATTTGGTTCGCCCCGATCATGTTAATCATTAATGCTGGCAAACCCATGCCCAAAAATAGACTACTCACACCCAGAAGCTTTAAATAAGATTGGATAGGAATTTTGGCATAACCCATTGTCCAAATTGCCAGCCAGAGAATAATCAAAACTTGAGTTAGAGGGGAAGCGATGAGCGCAATTCCTAAAACGACTAAAGCAAACAGTAATTTTTGCTCTGGGGGTAGGGTTCTCAGATTATTGTTATAAGAAAGGGTATCAATGGGTAGAGTCATGATCTCATTTAAGCAGGGTTTGCTGAATCAGTATTGTGGTGAGCAAGGTTTGTAGAGACGTTCCACCGGAACGTCTGAAAGCCGGGGGAGCAATGGTACATTTTTCCTGATTTGGTAATGCCCTGATTTTGACTAAGTTTACCTGATAAAATGTCAATAAAACAAATAACAAATGACTAAGGACGAAGGACAAATGAAAATTACCGCCGCTAACTTTCATCTTTTCCACCTATTTTAACTTAGAATTGCGCTCAGTTTTTCCTCGATATAAACCGATCGCGTAACCGATTATTCCCGCACCAATCCCAGCTTGTAAGGCAAATAAAAGCGATTCAGTTTCACCACCTGGAGGTGCTAACAAGGGTTCAAACCACGGTTCATACTCAGGCTGAATGTCTCCAATCACGGCTTCGGCTTGTCCATCAGCACCGCTAAATTCAGAATCTCGAATGGCAAGTAAGGGGATAATCGCGAGAAGGATTACGCCGGAAATTAACAACCAATTATTCCAGCTTTTTATTTGTCGTTTCATAGTGATTTCGGTTTGATTTGCTTTAATAGTTGTAATTGCTCTTGGCTATAGGTAACTAGCCAATTCTAAACTAAAACCGTTAACAATCCTTCACTAATCGCCAGGGGAATTTGGGTGACGGCGAAAATACCAGCAAATTTGATAAATGAGCTGACAATACCGCCTTCTGGTGCGGGAAATGCCAGGGCTAACTGTAGAGACGTGACAACGTAGGTGATTAAATTAGCGACGGCGGCGGCGAGAAATATGGCAAAGCTTTGTCTGCAACTGACTTGGATCACTAAACGATACAAACCATAGGCCACAATCGGACCAACAACTGCCATAGAAAATGCATTAGCGCCTAAGGTTGTCAACCCCCCATGAGCTAATAATAAAGCTTGAAAGAGAAGGACAAAACTCCCCAAAACAGTCATAGTTAAGGGACCAAACAATACAGCACCAAGTCCTGTACCTGTAGGATGGGAAGAACTACCTGTCACCGAGGGAATTTTTAACGCCGACAAGACAAAGGTAAAAGCACCTGCTAAAGCCAACAGCAGTTTTAATTCGGGATAGTCTTTTGTGATCTGATTAATAGAACGTAATCCCAGCCCGAAAAAAGGCAGGAAGATTATCCACCAGAAAATTGCCCAGTTTACGGGTAAAAAACCTTCCATAATGTGCATCGCTTGAGCGGGTGGTGCGGCTAAAATGGTTACGGTTACACTTGTGGCAGTGATTAAACCTAGAGAAATAAGTTGTTTTGTTTTCATGGATATTCTCAAGATTTACGATTTCTCTAGCAAGTTGTGAATGTCAATCTGTTCTAGTTCTGCAATAGGTTTGTGGATTTTATACTGTCGCTGGGGTTTGTCCAAGATGGCAATAACGGTTTCAATGGGTGGACATCCCGGTTCAGTACAGCGCAATTGACTCAGAGACACGGAAATTTTTTCATTAATCTCAAAAACCTCATAAATCCAGTGTTTAATTTGCTGGATTTTTTCGGGATTGGTTTGTTGGTCAGTACGAGAAAATAAATCCATTACTATTGTCATTTTTTGATTATTTATTCTCTTTGCCAGCTTTCCAGACGTAGCATGCTACGTCTCTACATGTACATGTCATCTACATGTTTCTTATTCAGCAAACCCTAATTAACCAAATCCTTTACCCCGCTGGGATTCTGACCACACTAAAACCTCCCCATTTTGACCGCCAGCCGCCAATTGACGTCCCCCAGGATGCCAAGCCAGACAAGAAAAACCCTGGGTAGCACCGTTCAAAATTTGGGCAATGTGTTTGGCTTTTTGCCACAGACAAATCCAGCCATCATTACTCGCTGAAGCTAACAGCAAACTCTGGGGTTGAAAGGCGATATCCTGGACGATTTCAGTATGCAGATCTAAAACCCGTGCATCCCAACCCTGACGATCATCCGTTTGTTTTTTCCAGATCACAATCCCCTCACCACTGGACGCCGCTAACAATGGTGCAGTATTTGACATGGATTTTGACCATCTCAAGTTACGAATTTTGCCGGGAAATCCCCGCATCACCCAAGGATGAGGATGACCCCACTGCACTACCGTGATCGTTAAATCGAGATTACCAGAAGCGAGATACTTGCCATCCGGTGACCAAGCAATCGCCACACTCGCCGCCGGCATATTAACAAGATCAGGGTCATCATTCCAATTCCGGCTATCCCAAACCTTAGCACCCTGATCACCCGCGATCGCTAAATGCTGTCCTTGAGGATGCCAAGTCATTCCCAATACCGAGGACGAGTCAAAAGGTAATGTGATCATCGTTTCTTGTTCAGCCGCATCCCAGACTTGAACATAACGCCCCAAACTAAATGCCAATTGGTTAGCCTTGGGACTCCAACCCAGGTGGTCAACCCATTTGGGGGCATTATTGAGAGTCGTGATCAGTTGCAGTTGGGGCTTCACCTGCCAAATTCTCACCCCACCATCTTGTCCGCTGGCTGCCAAAAATTGCCCATCGGGAGAAAAGTCCAGACAATCAATCGACTGTTCACCTGTGTCGTCTGAACCAAGAATTAAGCGGGAGTCACCATTCCCCCCATCCCACAGCAGAACCTCCCCCGCCGCCGAACTTACCGCTAAACAGCCATCAACTGACCAAGCCACAGCCGTGACATACTCCGAGAGTTGCCTACGCCACTGTTGTTCTAATAGATTTTTCTGGGTAATCCCTATACCAGACACGCTCTAAAGTCCTCTCTCAGCTTCGCTTCCTCTAAATTGCGACCAATAAACACCAGTTCGCTTTTGCGGGGTTCTCCAGGTTTCCAGGCGCGATCGCCTCGACCATCAAACAACATGTGTACCCCCTGAAAGACAAACCGTTGGTCTTCTCCAGCTATGTTGATAATTCCCTTCATCCGGAAAATATCAGGCCCCTTGGTTTGTAACAATTGCGAGAGCCAATTATTCAGTTTTTCCCCATCCACAGGTTTTGATTCAACCAAAGCAAAGGAATGAACCGACTGATCATGTTCATGAGCATCTTCGCTGAGGAAGTTGGGGTCAATCTCCAAAGCACGATTGAGATCAAAGGCTTTCACACCCAATAACGCCTCCATGCCTAACTCAGAGTTTTGGGTGTGGTAAATTTTTGCTAGAGCATTCATCCCCCGTATTCGCTTCTCCAACTCATCTAACTCATCCGGGGAAACTAAATCTGTCTTGTTAATCAAAATTACATCAGCAAAGGCAATCTGTTCTTGCGCCTCATCTGCTTCCCAATGCTGCCAAATATGCTTGGCATCCACCACCGTTACCACCGCATCTAAAAGCAGTTGCTGCCGCATATCTTCATCAATAAAAAAGGTTTGAATCACGGGGGCGGGGTCAGCCAGTCCCGTGGTTTCTATCACCAAATGGTCAAACTTGTTCCGCCGCTTGATTAGGTTCCCGATAATCCGCATCAAATCCCCTCGGACGGTACAGCAAATGCACCCGTTGTTCATCTCAAAGATTTCTTCATCGGTATCAATCACTAATTGGTTATCAATACCGACTTCTCCAAACTCGTTGACGATGATGGCGACTTTCTTGCCATGTTCGTAGGTGAGGATGTGGTTAAGCAGGGTGGTTTTCCCTGCACCGAGATAGCCGGTGAGAACAGTAACCGGAATGGTACTGGAGGCTTGAGTTGTTACCATACGCCGCTTAAAATGATTATCATTCTCAAATAATAAATGTTTTTCCCTTAGGCGACAATACCTTTTACAGCATGAGCGATGGTGAAAGCCCCAGTCCATATGTACTACAGGGGACTGAACCCCTACTGCATAAGCATTTTAGCAATTTAGCCCCCTCAAATCGTACAGTGTAGCGATTTGTCAAAGGGGAACTTCAGTTTAACTATCCCCTTTTGGTCGGGACAAGGTAGAAGTCTCCAAGGCAGAGGGCAGAAGGTGTAGAAGGAAAAAGTATCCAAGGGATCAAGGGGATTAATTAAGCGGATTTGATATAATATAGTATTCTTCGCGAAGCGAATAATCTCAGCCTCGTTCCCTTATCGTTTAGCGGCTATGGTACAGGCTACATTTCAGGTTTCAATTTTTAGCAGTCTGGCTTGTGGTTTTTTTATAAGTTTTAGTCCAGTCTCAGCTCAAATTGTATCCGATACTACACTTCCTACACAGTCCCAGGTGAGGGGATGTCCAGTTTGCTTAATTGAGGGGGGAACGGTTCGAGGGGTTCATTTATTTCATAGTTTTGAAGAGTTTTCTGTACAGACGGGGGGTGAGGCATTTTTTAACAATGCTTTGCCGATTGAGACTATTTTTAGCCGGGTGACAGGTTCTAAGATTTCAGATATTGATGGGTTGATTCGGGCAAATGGGACGGTAAATATATTTTTAATTAATCCAAATGGGATTCTTTTTGGGCAGAATGCCCAGTTAAATATTGGTGGTTCCTTTGTCGCGTCTACAGCGAATAAGTTTACGTTTCCTGATGGCAGTGAGTTTAGCGCCACCAATCCCCTAGCACCGCCGTTGTTGACCATGACAATCACACCCGGATTACAGTGGGGAACTTTACCTGTTGGAGATATTACTAATCGGGGAAATTTAGAGGTAGAGTCTGGACAAACTCTGGCTTTATCTGGAAATCAAGTGACGAGTACGGGTTCTCTAACCGCGCCAGGGGGAACGATTACTTTGACCTCCAGGGGCGACATGATTACAGGTTTTATGCGTTCCTTTTCTTCTGCTGGTGATGGGGGAATCATTACCCTAAGTGCAGGTGGCGACATCACGACAGAGTATTTAAACTCCTTTTCTAGTCGTGGCAATGGGGGAGATATTACTATCACCGCAGGCGGTAATATTTTCTTCACCGCCATAGATTCCTCCTCTAGTGGCGGTAATGGGGGAGATATTACCATCACCGCAGGCGGTAATATTTTCTCCACATCTAAGATAGACTCCAAGTTTACAGAAACATTAGATTCTTTCTCTATAGATGGTAATGGAGGAGATATTACGATCACCGCAGGCGGTAATATCGTCTCATCAGCATTGATAGACGTTGGTTCTAGTCGAGGAAATGGCGGAGATATCGCCTTAACAGCAGGCGGTAATATCTTCTCAGGAGAGATTAAGTCCTCCGCTTCTTTGGGTAACGGAGGAGATATCACCTTCAGTGCAGATGAAGACATCACCACAGCATTTGTCAACGCATCGGGTTCTGCTGATGGGGGAGCGATCACGTTTAGCGCAGGTGGTAATATCTCCACAGAATCAGTCAACGCATCGGGTGCTGATTATGGGGGAGATATCGCGTTTAGTGCAGGGGACAATATCTCCACAACCGTTCTCGACTCCTCTTCTTTTTCTGGAAATGGTGGAGATATCACCTTGAGTGCAGGGGACAAGATCTCTACAGCCCCTATAGACTCCTCCTCCTTTTTTGGCAATGGGGGGGCGATTCGCCTCACCGCAGGGGGTGACATCTCTACAGAGAGTCTCAGATCTTCTCCGAATAGTGTGATCTTTGGTAACTTTACTACAGGTAATGGAGGTGCGATCGCTCTCACGACAACTAACGGTAAAATTACGATCAATCCTACCTCTGAAAGTGACTCCCCGCGTATTGACGCTTCAGGTTCTAGGGGAGGTAATATTACCCTAACCAGTCCGGCTGCTACATTTGAGTTGGAAAATAGCTTGATTATCAGTAATGCCTTTAAGGGTAGTGGTGGTAATATCCGAATTAATGCAGCATCGGTTGTTTTAACAAATACTGAACTCGCAACAACGGCTTTAGGTACAGGAAATGCTGGAAATATTTCTATTCTCAGTGATAGCTTAGTTTCACTTGACAACAGCCGCCTCTTTACTTCGTTAGAAGCCGGAGGAGTCGGCAAGGGGGGTGATATTACAATTGATGCTCAAGCCATTTCTTTAACCAACGCTTCTTTTATCGATACCGCTACTTTTGGTCAGGGAAATGCAGGAAATGTTTTACTTCAGGCAGATGACTCAATCTCGCTTAATAATAATAGTGCCATTTTCAGTATCACGGCGGGTCAAGGGGATGGGGGAAATGTCACAGTAAAGGCTGGGGAGACTATTTCACTTGCCAATGCTAGTAACATTAGCACGGCGGTCAATTCAACAGCAGTAGGGGATGGAGGCGATATCACCGTTGAAGCGCGAAACTTATCCTTAACCGGGGGATCTCAATTGG
>NZ_JBKHHI010000178.1:0-12520 GCF_046539235.1 Coleofasciculus sp. | reverse complement strand
TCCCCACCGTTAACTTTAATTGTCCCCACCTACTTATATCAGTCATAATTCACTTTCCAACGCCCGTTTAAAAGCAGCAGCACTCTTAAAATATATCTGAGGATTATCGGTAAGCGCTAAATCAATCACCTCCGCTAGTCCCTTGGGAATCAAAGCATCTCGTTCCCGAATCGGTACAGGTTGGGTTTGCAATACAACCCAGAACGGATCTTGGTTGCCAAAATTTCGGGGTAATCTGCCTGTTAATATATAATACAAACAAGCCGCTATTGCCCAAACATCAACATCGGGTTTAGCATATTTAAAATCAAGGACTTGTTGTCGGGGCATAAAAGCCGGACTCCCCGCATATTGACCACTGCGAGACAACCCACTCAATCCGGCTAAATCAAACGCCTTAGCTAATCCATAATCAGCAACTTTGGCAAGACGCCCTAATCCTAGATTGGCAAGAAAGATATTTCCTGGTTTCAGATCCCGGTGTACTAATCCCTGCACTTGAGTATTATTATTCTTGGCGAGGGTAATATCAGGACTCTGGATAGAGTGGGCATAGTCTAACCCATCCAAGACTTGCAGCGTAATTGACATCGCTTCATTGACCGACAATTTGCCGCCGCGTTGCTGCATTAAATCCAGAACACTGCCACCATTACAATAATCCATAGTAAAAAAAAAGGAATCTTTGTCATAACCCAATTCCCGGAGTCTCACGATATTAGGGTGTTGTAAAGCTTTAGTTTGTTCAACCTCCAGCAAAAATTGCCGAATTGCATCACTCGAACGCCTGTGGTGCGATCGCATGATTTTGAGGGCGACTAATTCCCCAGTTTGGTCATGATGGGCTAAATAGACGGTTCCTAATCCCCCTTGACCTAATCGTTTTAGCGTTGTGTAGCCGCGAATCTTGGGTAGATAAGAGTCACATCCTAGAGTCGTTAAATGAATACCACTTCTCGGTGATCTCGAAGACTCTAGATCACCGTTGTTTTCCCCTTCAATTTTGACACGCAGTATGGTATTGCGAAGCTTGATTTCATCGCCATCCTTTAAGTCGTACTCTGGAAACTGTATCCTAGCCCCTTCGGTTGGAGTTTGATGTCGATGGCGTTTACCGATAATTTTACCATTAACGTAGGTACCATGGAGACTACCGAAGTCACGGATACGGATATCGGGAGGATTGATATCCAGCAAACAGTGATAGCGCGAGATAGTCTTGTGATACCGATCATTAGGGAGTCGGGGATGGCAATCTTTGGCGCGACCTAGAATACAAGTCGTGCGATCGCTAAATTCAAAGTTCTCACCTTTGAGACTTCCTGTGATGACTGTGAGGATAACTTTGGCAGACATCTGGGATCATTTATTGAGGAGTCAGGGTTCAATCAGGAAAAAATGGTTTCTCCTGATCTATTGTTTCCTATTTGCTATGGCAATCGCCACTTTTACCCTTCGTTCCCTGTTCCCTTTAAGCCAATGAAGACGATCCCAAATCGGGGGGAATATCCTGAAGACGCCCTTGTCCCACCGCTTGAATGGCTTCTTTGAGGGAAACATCACCCGTATACAGGGCGCGACCCACGATCGCACCGATCACGCCTAGGGGTTCCAACGCCAGTAAACTCAATAAGTCTGTAATCGAACTGACACCCCCAGACGCAATCACCGGAATCGAGACATGGCTGGCTAATTCGCGCAAGGCGTCGCGATTGGGTCCAGTGAGTGTACCATCCCGGTGAATGTCTGTATAAATAATTGCCGATACACCCAAATTCGCCATTTGTTGTGCCAGTTGAGTCGCGGTAATTTCTGAGGTTTCTAGCCATCCCCTTGTTGCAACCTGTCCATTTCGCGCATCAATACCGACAATAATGCGATCGGGAAATTCAGCACACAACTGTTCGACTAAGGGATGATCTTCAACCGCCGCTGTTCCCAGAATCACATACTGAACCCCAAGAGAAAGCAGTTGACTAACCCCTTCCTTGTCGCGCAATCCTCCCCCAACTTCTACGGGAACCGATACCGCTTGGACAATGGCTTCTATAGTCTTAGTATTAACAGGATGTCCCGCTTTCGCCCCATCTAAATCCACCAGATGTAGCCGACTCGCCCCTTGGTCAACCCATTGTTTCGCCACCTCTACTGGGTTTTCACTATACACTTGCGATTGTCCATAGTCGCCTTGGTATAACCGTACACAGCGACCTTCGAGTATATCAATAGCTGGAATAACGTTCATATTCGTCATTTGTCATTTGTCTTATGTCATTCGTCATTCGTCATTCGTGAAACCCGCCCCGACATTCCTCAAAACTCTCGCCCCGGAGGCGGTAATTCTTCGAGAATTTTGAACCGGACATGATTAATCGCCAGATCCCCAAGAGAAACCTCTTCCTTGTTAACTGGAACACCTTTACTGGTCAGGGTTTCAAACGTAATTCCTTTACCAATTTCTACATGATACCAAGCCAATCCCATAAAAAATCGAGTCGGGTAAGGTCCACCTTCGCGAGTATCATCGGGATTAGATTCCATGGGAACCCAACCAAATCCTGGTAAGTAAAATTCCATCCAGACATGATTAAAATCAGGTTGTAAGGGAATGTCTCGTTGATCGGGATGGGCGGGACATTTGTAACGACCAACGGTACGACAAGCAATCCCACTGAGACGGGATAGGGCTAACAACACGCCGAGATACTCCCCACAGGAACCAATCCCTCGCGCTAACACCACATCGGGGGTATCGATATGGGGCTTGATTCCATAAGCGAGTTGGTCATAGACATAATTGCGAATACTATACATTTGTCGCAATAAATTTGTTTCTCTACCTGCGGCGTCACGGGCGGCGCGGCGGATGATTTCGGTATCCATGGCTAACTCGTCATCATCCACTAAATAGCGGGATTTGTATTCAAGTGGCAATTCTGGCGTATTTTCTAAATCTCTGGGTGTAATCCGATATTTGATACTCCAAACTTCTAGAAGCGCCTTCCAGCCAAATAAATGCCGTTCTCCGGGGGCGAGGGTATCAAATTTAAACACCGCCACCCGCTGATTACCTTGGATTTCTTCGGTGAAGGGAATCCCAATGGCTTCAATGGCGCGGATTTTTTGGCGTGCGGTTTCTGAGGGTAAGGCGATACGCCATTCTACGTCCTGAAGGGCTATGTCCTCTAGGGGGGACAGTTCCTCGACATAAGACATTTCAATTAAATAGCCATTGGAGAGAGCATAGCGTTCCTGGGCATTGTAGTGAAAGGAAAGGGGATGAATAAACGTGCGATCGCGATACTGTAGTTCGTGGTTGGGTTGAGCGTTGGGATTATCGCGGATGTAGGGTTCTTCGCTTGCATAGGCGACATAGAGAATCTCCTGATTTGTTTGTGGGTTTCGGTAGAAGGTTAAACCCGTAGGATTCTCAAAAGGAGTCAAGACGCTGAAGAGAATGTTTCCTGTGGCGCGATCGAGACAATACACAGTCTGTTCTTCCTGATCCGACAGCCAAAGTTGCTCATCCCGCACCGTAATGTTCTCCATGCCAATTCCTGGGGCATATAAGCGGGTAATCTCCTGCCCGGTATCCCGACTGTAAATCAGAATATACCCCATTTTTTGACAGGTGATATAGACCGTCGAGTCCTTGAGTGCAACACCATTGGCGGTGTAGGGTAATGTCAGGAAATGCTGAAGCTGAAGATCGCCGTCGAGTTGGCAATAGTAGACACTTTCTTTCCGCGTCAACCACAGCGTATCCCCCACGACGGCTAAACCCGTCGCATCGGCAAAATCGAGATCCGGCGAGGAATTCAAAATTTTGGTATCGTCAGTTTGGGGGTTGATTTGCAACAGATAGCCACTCGTGGCATCGATGGCAATCAATTTTTCTCCCCAAAAAGCAATACCCTGTAGGGCAGCCGCCCCAATTGGTCGAATGGTGTGGAACGATTTCAATTTAGGTGACACAGAGGAATCAGGATTAGGAATCATGATCAGTCTATATCAAGATTTAGATTTCAGCGTCGCCATCTATACTCAGGTGGTGTCAATACCCTTCTCAATTTAGGCGGATGCTCCGGGTGTGCATCGGCAATATTTTAAATGTGCGATCGCACCTTTGAACATTGGTTGTTATTGGGTAGCCGTTTTCATTCAAGAATTTTATTGACAAAAATAGTTTTGTATGTATTATGAAACTCATCCGTTTTTTCCCACACAAACTAGCCATAACCGCTTTAGTAACATTGCTTTTAATCGTAGGGTTGAGCCTGAAAGAGCCAGTTCTGGTACAAGCGCAGTTAAGCAATGCCTCGATCAGTTCTCAGTTACCCGATCAATGGGAATCGGCGCCACTGCCTAATTCTGGTGATTCAAGTCTACAAGATAGCAGCAATTTACCGTTTGCGGGTTGTCTCAGCAGTTATCCCATTGCCTTAGTACCAGCGTCTGGTATGGGACAAACACTTGCGGAGTATCCCACCATCTTTTGGTATCTACCCCGGACAAGGGCTTGGGGCATGGAGTTTAAGTTAACAGATAGTGATAATCAGGAAATTTACTCGACCAAGTATGCCTTTGCCCAGGATACTCCAGACGATGATCAGGGACAAGACGCACAATTGGTCGTTGGCACTCCAGGCATACTCAGTTTAACCATACCGAGATTAAAGGGTAGCTCTCTGCCGCTGAAAGAGGATCAGAAGTATGACTGGACTGTAAGAATAATCTGTAACCCCAATGATCCATCCGGTGATGTTTATATGGCAGGCACAATCCGGCGAGTATCAATTGACCCTACCCTAAACCGTCGCTTACAGCAAGCACCACCTGAGGAGCGTGTGGTACTTTACGCAAAAGAACGACTGTGGTATGAAGCGTTAGGGACGTTAGTGAAACTCCATCGCGATCGCCCCAATGATCCGGCTGTGATTGCCGCTTGGGACAAACTACTCAAGTCTGTCGGGTTAGATCTGATTCGACTCGGATAAGCTCTAATTTCGGTTCCCCCGGCTTCTAGACGCGCCATAGCACGTCTGGAACATTGCATCCCCAGTTTCTCTAGTCCTTGTCGCCTTGGAGGACAAGGGCGAATTCCCCATCTCGCCGGAATTCATGTATTTCACCCAAGTAAGAATAGCTATATCTTTACAAAAGATTTAAATTTTCAGGCGATAGAAGCATGGAAATCAGGAATTGGCTTTAAGAGTGATGAAGATTTAGATAAGAGTGGAAACAACGTTCCGGGATTACCCATGTCTAAAGTTAAAATATTAACAACTTAAGACAATGGTACTGATATAACCAGGGGTCGTAGTCAGACCAAAAGTGGGCTAGCATGACTTGCAGCGTTTACGACAAACTCTTAATTCAGCAACATTTCCCTTAAGGTAGATGCTTGCCTGAGTCAAAAAGGTGTTATGTCTGATGGAAACTAACCTGGGTCTGGAACCTTGGCTTCTGCTCTAACATCTATATACTAAAGACTCGGTTCTACGAGCATATATCTGAATTATGGCTTGTTTCACTCGCTTATCACACCTAACATTCTTAACAATAGCTTTGATGCTAGGACTAGCCACCAAGCTAGTCGCTCAAGTGCCAACCCCGGTTAGGACTACCTCTCTGGGTGCTGAACTACCGACTCAGTGGGAATTCAAAACTCCAGAAGGTTCAACACCTGAGCCGATTCCCGTGAATCGAGAAGCTGGTGGAACGCGAGGGCCAGAAAATTGTACGCCGAATAATCAATCACTAATTGCTCTAGTTCCAGAATCATTGATTGGCAAAACCCTAGAGGAATATCCCAAATTATTCTGGTATATGCCATCAACAACAGCATCGGCAGTCGAGTTTGTACTGAAAAATGCTAATGATGAAGAAATTTACCGGGTTAAGTATTCCTTGGATCAGTCGGCGACAGGGGAAACACAGATGCCGAGAATTATGAGTTTAGCGATTCCTCCCTCTGCTAATCTTACTCCCTTGAAAACGAATCAGCTATATTACTGGCAATTAGCATTGGTTTGCGACGCTCTGGATCGTTCAGCAGATATGGTTGTGGGTGGTGGGATTAAGCGAGTGGAACCGAGTTTAACGCTAAAAATGCGGACTCAACAGGCAACGCCTCAAGAACGAGTGGCACTCTATGCCAAGGAATTGCTCTGGTATGACACGTTAGACACCTTGGTAGAACTCCATCAGGATTTTCCCAATGATCGCAACGTGCAAACCGCGTGGAACAAGTTATTGCACTCAGTTGGCTTACAAAGTCTTTCTGAGCAATTAAATCCAGACAGGAGTGCTGCTTTAACTGAATCGTTGTCTAACTCAGGAGCTAGTTATGTTGAATAAAACCACCAATACAAAGATAGGGAAAAACTAACATAAAGATTCAGATAAGAGTCCAACCCCAGGTTTCAGTTCACTCCCTATCTCAAGCTAGAATAGAAATATTCAGGCAAATTATTCGGCGAGAAACCTGAAAATTCTGCAATTATCATCCCTCTTGTAGGAAGGTTAAGTATCTGCTCAGACAGATTTTTCCAAAAACTTTGAAAGACTCTGATTAAGAAGGAGTTCTAAATTATTATGGCTTGGTTTACCCATTCATCCCGTTTTACAGTCGCTTTAGCGCTAACCCTAGGACTGGTGGCTAATGTACCCGCTGGGGTACAAGCCCAGTTAGGGGGTTCACCCCTCAGCCGTGATATCCCCACAGAATGGGAATTCACGCCGCCAAACAGTCAAGGACCAGAGATTCCAGGCAATAGAGAAGGTGGTGGTACAAGAGGACCTTGTATTGCAAACCCTGAACCCGGTCACGTTCCGATCGCATTGGTTCCTGAGTCTGGGATTGGACAAACAATAGCAGAGTATCCTACTCTCTCCTGGTATCTACCAAAAAACACAGCTTGGGGAGTAGAGTTGAAGGTGCGTAATGCCAAGGGTGAGGAAATTTATTCGACGAAGTATGCTTTCGCCCATTACACCGGACAAGATTCTGAGGGAGATGAAAAACAATATGTTGTCGGCGCTCCCGGTATTATGAGCTTAACGTTGCCTAACTTAGAAAGTAGTGTCCTTCCTCCAGAGACTGATCAGACATATAAGTGGACGTTAAGACTGATTTGTGATACTCAAGAACCATCCGGTGATGTATATGTCGATGGTGCGTTCGAGCGCGTGGAACCTGATCCGAGTCTGGTACGCCGCATCCAACAAGCAACGCCGGAACAGCGAGTGGCTATTTACGCCAAGGAACGACTTTGGTACGAAACCTTGAATACCTTAGTGGAACTACGTCGCGATCGCCCCAATGATCAGGATTTGAAGGCGGCGTGGAGCCAATTGCTCCGTTCAGTCGAACTCGAGCAAATTGTCGAAGAACCAGTAGCTCAGGGTGTCAAAACGAATCAGAATTAATCACTGAGTAACTGTCATGGCACAAATAGGACATCGTTTTTGTCGATTTTCTCTCGCTGTGGGGGTAAAACTGGCGCTATTTGCCGCAGGCTTTGCCCTGATCTATACCCCCCAAATTCTCCAGGCTCAGGGAATACCCCAAACCTGGACAACTAACAAATATGAACCGCCAAGGGGAATCGGCTCGGCGAATCGTGTCGAAGGAGGGGCAACCCGAAGTGCTGGAGGAAATTGTCCTGTTGTCGGTAAACCGTTAACGGCTTTAATGCCGAGCGATCGCTTTGGGACAACGGTTGCGGCTTATCCCAGCTTTTTTGTCTATCTACCAGCCTCACCCGATCCCAGTACACCCTTACCTGTGGAGTTTGTTCTGGAGGATAGGGAGGGAAATCTCGTTTATCAAAGCAAATTCCGTACCAATGGCAAGTCAGGAATCATCACATTAAATCTACCCCCCGACGTTAGCTTGTCATCCTTGGCGGTGGGTGAGGATTATCGTTGGACGTTCTCGATTCTCTGTCCGCCTGAGGACGAACGCTCTAATGATCTGGTGGTTGAAGGATGGGTAAGACGGGTAGCGATCGATCCTACCCTAGAAACTCAGTTAGCGCAGGCATCACCGACAAAAAAAGTGGAACTCTATGCTGAGGCACAACTGTGGCAAGATACTCTAGCACAGCTCGTTGAGCTACGCCGTAATTATCCAAGTGATTCAGAGGTGGCGAATCAGTGGGTCAAGCTTTTGAACGCAGCGGGACTTAGCAATCTGGTGGGTGAGTCACTCGCATCTCAGAATACGCCTGTTGATGTACCCTTATCATCGTCAAAACCATAATCCGGTGAAGCACTCCAACCTCTAAGAGAGGGGGGAATTCCCCGAATCGGTTAATACAATAGGCTAATCTATTGTACCCGTTACCTGTAGGGACACGACATGCCGTGTCCCTACAATTCATATAAAGCCTAATTTGTCAACTTTTTCTAGGGAACTTGGTAATCTCAGAAAACTATGGTTAAACTCGATAAAAATAGGGTTTATCAGTTTCAAGCTGGAAAATGAGCCGGTCTTATATAACGGACGGCAATAAAATAGATAAGACAGTGCGTCAATCCAATAACTGACTCACTAGGAAAGACTCTACCGGAAAGGATTCTAACTTATCTTTTAGCGCTAACAGCAGTGTTATAGTAGTGTCACCCCCTGATCGGAGGATATTTACCATCAACCTATCAAGTTGAGCCAACCAGACGTTTAACCAAGTGAGAAAGAAGAGTATGGCAGAAATCAGTAAAGAACAAATGCGCGAGCGTCTAGGCAATATTGACCAGATCCGAGATATCATCTTCGGCGCTCAATTACGAGAGTACGATAGCCGAATTGACAAAATTGAATCGAATCTGGCATTGATCCAGCAAGAAATGCGCGATCGCATCGAGCAAACCAAGACTGTCTATGGGACGGAGCTACGAGCCGCCGTAGATTCCCTGGAGAAAAAACTGAAGTCGCTGAATATGACGGTTCAAAACGATAATTCAGAGATTCGGCAAACCATCGATATGGTTAACAAAAAGTTTTCCGGAAATATGGAATCCCTGGATAATAGCTTAGAAAAACGAACCAATAATTTGCATAACGAACTCTCAGAAACTCGTGAAAAACTCCAAGAGGACATTAGAAGCCTGAGATCGTATATTTTTGAAGAACTCGAACGACGCTTTTCCCTGATTAATGATGGCAAAGTGGCTAAAGATGATATGGCAGATATTTTGTTTGAATTGGGATTAAGAATTAAAGGAACAGAGTTTGCGCCTGAGCTGAAAGAAGCAGCGGGTAATGATGTGGATGTTGATGTTCGACTTTTAGAAGCAGGTCCTCTATCTCAGTAAGATCAGAAATGATATAGAAATTATTGTCACTCAATCAAATTGCTAGTTATTAGTGCCAACGTTCAGCAAAATATTGGCTCAAAGCTAGCAATGTAGTGGATGTCCTGGATGAATAGGATTAGAATTGGGTCAAATGCCAACTTTGACTCAATTTGGCATTTACAAACTCGGTGCCGATATAGAACAAGGCAGGATCAAATTATGGCTTTACCAGGAAAAAAGGGATCTGCCATATCCCAGCTAGAAGACTTGCTGGATTTATTAATGGATTTACAGAATCCTAACTCGACTGAAGCCACCACAACAGGAATGTCTTCCGCCAAGGAGAACGGGGAAACTCAGGGTAAACCCCATACCGATCAGTTAAAACAACAGGGAGTAGAAAAAGATGAAGCAGCAGAGGAAGCAGAGGAAGTAGGGGAAGATAAAATTATAGCCGATTCGAGTAGTCTGGAAGATAAATCGCTCAATCCTCACTCCCAAGAAACGGAGCAGATTTCCCATTCCCCATCTTCATCTTCTATGCCAAGGTCACAATCAGAACAGTCGTTTGAGTCTTCCTTACAGAAAGAATCGACCAAAACAATTGTGACAGAGGAATCCCCGTCGGTTCAGCCAATAGCCTCAGATGAATCGCCGTCGTTGTCAGAAACCTTACCTCAATCGCCAGAATCCAACCATAAGTCAGACTCTACTAATCTAGCTGTCTCCTCACGCCATCTGGAAAAATTAACGCCAGACTTAACCCCCCAGAATTCAACGCCTTCTCAAGAGCCGGAGCAAGGTTGCCACAACGATGTTCCAGATCCGGTGAAAAGTAAGACTAATCTAGAGGAATCACAGCAAAACCCCACAGATAATTTCGCTGTAAAGGAGACTCAAACAGCATTGAAAAATTTATCAAATGGTGAAAGTGAATCATCATTTTACAATTCAAAGCCTGAACTATCCTGCTCGGAAAACTTGAACTCATTGAATCAATCTCAAATCAACCCAAACTCACCTGAAAACGTGCCTGAACAATCTACCGACTCCAGCGATTATTTAATTTCTGATCAATTTTTAACAGCACTAGAAGAGTTAAATCAATCACCATTAGAATCAACAAGGAATAGATTATCCTCATCCCAGTTAACCGAATCTGATCAGCCAAAAACGGAGGAATTTGAACAGTCAGCCGCATCCTCATCTCAGCTTCAACATATACCTGAAGACCAGAGCCAGGAATCCCTTGTCGCTTATGATGCAAATATTGAGGATGAATTTGAACGATTGCAAAAATTACTACTAACTCCCGATCTACTCGATTCGCAAGAAGGGATTGAACTGCTCAAAGAAAAATTTTCATCTTTAGAAAGCCAGATTTATGATCCCAGTAATTTAATTAAATTAATGCTGCCATTAATTACTCAAATTTTAAGCATGAAAATTGCTGAAGCGAGAGAAGAAATGGCAAGTGCGATCGCGCCTATTGTGGATGAGATGATCGAGGCAAAAACAAAAGAGGATAAAGAGGGCATCTGTTCCGCCTTAGCACCGATTATTCCCTCTGCCGTTAACTATCAAATCCTCAGCAACCCCGGTGAATTTGCCCGAGCAATTGCCCCGGAAATGAGTGCGGCGATTAAAGAACAAATAGAGATTGAACGGGATACGATGGTAGACGCCCTTTATCCAGTCATGGGCGGGACATTCTATAAATATTTGTCCGAAGCGATGCGGGCGATTGATCAAAAATTGGAAAACTCCCTAAGTCCGGAGGGAATTGCTCGCAAAATCCGGGCGAGAAGTCAGGGAATCTCTGAGGCAGAACTCATATTTAAAGAGTCGATGCCGTTTACCATCCAAGCAATGTTTCTGATTCATAAAGCATCAGGATTAGTGATTGCGGAAGTCCAACCCTTTGGCAAACAACAATTAGAGTCAGATATGGTGGCGGGGATGCTGACCGCCATTCGCAGTTTTGTCAATGATTGTATTATGCAATCCGGTGAAATCTCCGAACTGGATCGCATCGAATACGGACATTGTGACATTCTCTTAGAAGTCGCTGGATACTGTTATATGGCTGTGGTGACACAAGGTGATCCGCCGAAGTCATTTATCGACAAAATGCGCGAGGCTTTGGGTACTATCGTTCTTCGCCATGGGAAGGCGATCGAATCCTTTGATGGTGATCCAGAGAATGTACCGGAACAAATTCCCTCCCTTCTGAATTCATTGACCCTGGTTAATCCCAAATCTGAAACGTCGCCGCGTAAAGTACCTGTCGCCTTGTTAAGCGTTTGTGCTGCTGTATTGGGTCTAATTTTTATTCCTTGGGGTATTCATCTGCATCGCAGTGGTGTCAATCATCAGTTTGAGGAAGAAACCGCCGTGGCTTTGGCATCTGATCCCGAACTTGCCGTCTATCGGTTAAATGTCGAGGCACAAGGCGATACAATTACGCTGTCTGGCAAATTACCAAATCAATATCTAGTCGAAAAAGCGGGACAAATAGCCCAAACGACTATACCGAATGGTGAGATAGACAATGATATCATTGCCATCAAGGTTCCCCCCGATCCCGTCGAAGTTGCCGCCGAGGTTGAGCGTGTCACCGCTATTCTCAATCAAACCGAACGTTTGGCAATTTGGACGAATTTTCAGGACGGTCAAGTTACCGTAGAAGGGAGTGTGATTCAGGTCAAAGATGCCCAAAAAATTACCCAGGCTTTAGAGAAAATTCCGGGAGTAGACTCGGTAACCAACACCGTGCAACTGCAACCTCTAGCCTTAGCCTCTCGCATCTACTTCGATCTCAATTCCGCTGACTTAAAAGCCTCAGAACAAGCCAAAATGGACGCCTTGACCGCATTCCTCAAAGATTACCCCAACCAATCACTGCGAGTCATTGGTCATAGTGATCCCAGTGGCACACCCTTAGAAAATCAGGAATTAGCCTTAGAACGGGCAAAAGTCGTGGCTGAGGTACTGGTGCGTCAAGGGATTGATGCGAGACGCTTAGAAGTATCCGGAACCACCAAACCTCCCACAGGCGTGTATACTGATGAACCCCATAAATACAGCCGATTTGTCGAATTTGAGGCGATCGCACGTTAACAGCATAAGTAGTCGGACATAATTAAAGTTAAACGACAAGGGAACAGGGAACACCTCGACCCTTCGACAAGCTCAGGGCATCGCTTACCTCGACCCTTCG
>NZ_JBKHHI010000177.1:0-12579 GCF_046539235.1 Coleofasciculus sp. | reverse complement strand
GGGGGATGCGAGGGGGATCGACAATGTACCGCATAGCAGATCAAACTGCTGTAATTCTTTTTCTTAGTGCTTTAATCTTCTTTATCCGTCGTTACCTCCTATGCTGGTTCTCCCTGGCTATCAAATCCAGGCGCAAATTTATGAAAGCGCCAATTCCCTCGTCTACCGTGCGATCCGAACTCAAGATAGTCAACCGATTATCCTTAAACTCCTCAAACAGGATTATCCGACACCGGAAGAATTAGTCCGCTATCGGCAAGAGTATGACTTGACTCACCGCCTTAATGTAGAAGGGGTGTGTCGTTCCCTGAGTCTGGAACCCTATCAAAATACCTTAGTCATTGTCTTTGAAGACTTTGGCGGTGAGTCTCTCAGACAGTGGATGAATCAGGATTCCTTCACCCTAGAGGACTTTTTACAGATTGCGATCGCGACAACCACAAGTTTAGCCCAAGTCCACGCCGCTAATATTATTCACAAAGATATCAACCCTGCCAATATTGTTTACAACCCTAACACGCAACAGTTAAAACTGATTGATTTTGGCATTTCTACGGTGTTATCGCGGGAAACCCCAATCCTAAAAAATCCGAATGTGTTAGAAGGAACATTAGCATATATGTCACCGGAACAAACCGGGAGAATGAATCGTTCCCTCGATTACCGCACAGATTTCTATTCCCTTGGTATTACCTTTTATGAACTGCTAACCGGAAAACTTCCCTTTGAAACTACGGATGTCTTGGAATTAGTCCATTGTCATCTAGCCAAACAACCGATACCTCCAGACCAACTCGTAGGGGCGCACCGACGTGCGCCCTTAAACCAACCTGCGACCTTACCCCCAATTCTCTCAGAAATTGTCATAAAATTAATGGCAAAAACCGCTGAGGATCGATATCAAAGTGCCTTGGGAATCAAGGCGGATTTAGAAGAATGCCAGAGACAACTTTACGAAAAAGGTAGTATCTCAAATTTCCCCCTCGCTTGTCACGATAGTCCCGATAAATTTCAAATTCCCCAAAAACTTTACGGAATAGAACGCGAAATTGAACAATTAATCAGTGCTTTTGAGCGAGTGTCAGAACGCAGTGAAGTGATGCTGGTTGTCGGCTATTCAGGAATTGGCAAATCTGCTTTAGTACAGGAACTCTATAAACCCGTTACCCAAAAGCGCGGTTATTTCATTTCTGGTAAGTTTGACCAGTATCAGCGCGACATCCCATACAGTGCGATCGTTAATGCCTTTCAAGAATTAGTCAAACAACTCTTAACCGAACCGGACACAAAGCTTCAAGAATGGCGCGATAAACTATTAGCCGCTTTGGGCATTAATGGACAAGTCATTATTGATGTCATTCCAGAAATTGAATGGATTATCGGCAAACAACCTGAAATACCTGAACTGGGAGCGACAGAAGCACAAAATCGGTTTAATTTAGTCTTTCAGAACTTCATCAACGTTTTTACCAATACCTCCCATCCCCTCGCTTTATTTCTCGATGATTTGCAATGGGCATATGGCGCATCTTTAAAACTCATCCAAGTGTTAATGTCTGCTGCCTCACCGGGACTATTTTTAGTGGGCGCGTATCGAGACAATGAGGTGTTTCCAGCGCATCCGTTAATGCTGATGTTAGAGGAGATTACAAAAGCGGGGTCAATTGTCAATCATATTTCTTTGTCTTCTCTAGATTTACCCACGGTAAATCTACTTATTTGTGATACCCTAAATTGTTCTGAAGATAGGGCTAACTCGCTGGCGGAATTGGTGCATTTTAAAACAGGTGGAAATCCCTTCTTTATGAATGAGTTTCTCATGTCACTTTATACAGAAGGGGTATTAGAGTTTACCTATTCCACTCAGAGTGATGGAGACGTGAAAGGACAATGGCAATGGGATTTAGCACAAATTAACGCCCTAGGTTTCACAGACAATGTTGTTGACCTGATGATGCCTTGCTGACTATAATGAACATCGTGGGAAGTCGGGTTATCAACTCATTCAAAATGGCATTGGCATTAATACCGGATATTTGATGCTAGGAACGGTTGGCGGACAAAACCGGATGGATGGAACCGTGATTAGCGATGCAGTGAATTTAGCCTCTCGGATTGAAAGCCTGACGAAAGAGTATGGCGTATCGTTGTTAATCTCCCAGCATACATTTTCTCGCTTGCAAAATCCAACCAATTATGCTATCCGTCAGGTTGATCAAGTGAAAGTTAAAGGTAAATCGGAATTAGTAACAGTTTATGAAGTCTTTGATGCTGATTTGCCTAGTATCAAAGCCCAGAAGATAGCCACCCTACAAACCTACATCGAAGCCTGTTCCTACTACAACCTCAACGCCTACAGGAAAGCGATAGAGGGGTTCGAGGAATGTCTGCGGCAAAATCCTGATGATAATGTGGCAAAGATTTATCTCAAACGCTGTCACGATAAACTTAAATTGTATGGCAATGATCAGTAGGTATACATACTTTAGAGTTTGTAGTAAGCGCTTTAGCGCTTCTGGCACTAAAGTGCCTACTACGAACCCAGCTTAAGTCAGCGACATTCGGGTATAGATAGTGAGCAAGATGCTCACACTACAATTCGCCATTCTGGACATTAAGGTTTAAATGTCAAACAACTTATGATGACACCTGACTCAAGGCTTGCTGTAAACGGGATTTATCTTGTCCTTTCTGATGCAGCAGTACCCAAGACTCCATAAGATCAGGACCATGGACATCACCCGTAAGTCCAGCACGCAGCGATCGCATAACTAACCCTTTCTTCACTTTTTGTTGTTTGGTCACCTGTTTAATAATTTGTCCAGCGCTTTCTGCACTGAATTCCGGCGTATTGTCTAATGCTTCCCAAACCGCGTTCAGTACATCTGTCGCCCCTTCTTTTTTAAGTTGCTCAATTGCATCTGGGGTCAACTCAACCGAGTCGGTAAAGAACAGCCGCGTCATCTCCACCGCATCCGGTAAGCGCGTCAGACTCGGACCAATCACAGCTGCTAATCGTTCTAACCAAGGGCGATTATTTTCCGGGTCAATTTTATACCCAGCTTCTTGCCAATAGGGAATCAGTAACTCGACTAATTCTGATGGTGATTTTTTGTGCAGATATTGACTATTGAGCCAATCCAGTTTATCCCAGTCAAACTTTGCTCCCGCCTTATTCACCCGATCAAAACTAAACTGTTGGGCGGCTTCTTCTAGGGTAAAAATTTCCTGGGTTGAATCCGGTGGTGACCAACCCAATAGTGTCATATAATTTGCCATGGCTTCCGGGACAAACCCCATATTCTGAAACTCAGAAATAGAGGTCACGCCATCGCGTTTAGACAGTTTTTGCCCCTGGGGATTCAGAATTAAAGGCGTGTGAGCAAATTCGGGTACGGTTGCACCGAGGGCTTCATACAGTAATATCTGTTTGGCAGTATTGGCAATGTGGTCTTCCCCTCGAATGACATGAGTGATTTTCATATCAATGTCATCAACCACTACCGCTAAATTATAAAGAGGCTGACCAATTTCACCTTGAGAAGCCGCCCGGGCAATTACCATATCCCCACCTAAATCACTCCCTTTCCAGGTGAGTTTACCGCGCACCAGGTCATTCCAGACAATATCGCGATTATCGTCAATCTTAAACCGAATCACCGGCTGTCGTCCCTCCGCTTCAAAGGCGGTGCGTTGTTCTGGGGTAAGATTGCGGTGACGGTTATCGTAGCGAGGGGCTTCTTTCCGGGCTTTTTGGGCGTCCCGGAGTGCCTTGAGTTCGTCTTCTGTGGTGTAACAGTAATAGGCTAACCCTTTATCTAAAAGGGTTTGAATGGTGTGGTGATAAAGATCAAACCGTTGCGATTGAAAAACCGGTCCTTCATCCCAGTTGAGTCCTAACCAGGTGAGTCCATCCAATATATTCTGGGTATATTCGGGACGCGATCGCGTCTGGTCGGTGTCTTCGATGCGTAGAATAAACTGACCCCCGTGGTGTCGGGCGAATAGCCAGTTAAATACGGCGGTTCTGGCGGTACCGATGTGTAAGTTCCCGGTGGGAGACGGTGCAATGCGGACTCTAACAGTCACAAGATCAATCTCTGGTTAGGGTTGGCTAAGTATTTTCCAGCTATTCATTGTAGCGTATAACGGCGATAATTTTAGTTCAGATTTATAGCAAAAGCCAGAGGGGGAGCCTATCACCTTTAATTCTCATGTAGGGGCGACCCGCTTGTCCAAATTAACAACTGTGTCCACTCAATTTACTCGGGTCGCCCTTTACTCAACCCCCTGGGTCAGAACGTGTTTTGTTTTTGTTTAAGTTGTAGTCGATTATGTCGTTGCGGTAAAGCGAAAATCTAAATTGTCAACAATAGATTTGCGATTCATCTCACGGTCAATCAGAGATTAGACCGTGAGATGAATCGCCGATAAAGCTAAATCTTTAAGCATTTTACGGGACTGACGGGGCTCGAACCCGCAACTTCCGCCGTGACAGGGCGGTGCTCTAACCAATTGAACTACAGTCCCAATTTCAGAGCCGATTTCTATTGTTACGAATATCTATGGATTTGTCAAGCCCAAGCCGAAAATTTTTTTTCTCTGGGTGTGTAGGGGAAGCCGGGGAAACCGGGGAAGCCGGGGAAGATGAGGGAGAAGATTCCCAATGAACCATGAACAATCAACAATGAACCATGAACAATCGCAGAAACAAATTCTGCCAAAAATGCTTCAACGACGATAAGTTAACCCGAACCCCTAATTCATGCCTAGAGGTTTCAACGTCTCTATCTCTCCATCCATTCTCCTTACCTTCTGTTTTAGCCTCGTTACCGCCGATGCTGCTGCATTCCCCGATATCCCAACCCATTGGGCAAAGGATTGCATTAACCAGATGGCATCTCGAAACCTAGTCACGGGTTACCCAGATGGCACGTTTCGCCCCAATGGTTCGATTACCCGGGCAGAATTTGCGGTGTTAATGCTGAATGCCTTTCCCGACGCCGAAGTTAAACGCAGTGGGATTACGTTTACAGATGTACCACAGCGTCACTGGGCATATCGGGCCATTCAAGACGCTTATCAACGGGAATTTTTCGCGGGTTATCCAGGGCGGATTTTTCAACCCAGTCAACCAATTCCCCGTGTGCAAGCGATTGGGGTTTTGGCGGGGGCGAAGAATTACAGCATTCCCAGTAATCCATACTCTACCCTGGGACAGTATTTCCAAGATGCCTCTGATATTCCAGGATACGCCAGGAATGCGATCGCGGCGGCGGCGGTAAATACTCTGGTGGTGAATTATCCTACAGTGCAACAGCTTCGCCCCAATGAACGGGCGACTCGGGGCGAAGTTGCGGCGTTATTATGTCGGGCGTTAAATATTTATACAGTTCCGCCTCAGTATATTGCTGGGGTTGAAATTCATCCCCAACAGGTACGGACATTACCCGGAGGACTAAATTCTGTTCCTACATTTAATAGTAATTATCCGGAATTGGTCAGAAGTGAAGGAATTTTGTTATCCACGTTTTCCCAAACCGGAAAGCGCATTCCTTCTGCCCATCTGAACTTTCCCTTTCAAGGACGTTTCGATATTTTTACCCATCATATCGCTAGGGCAGAAACTCAAGCAGAAACTCGTCCCCTTTATCAGGGATTGCTGCTGCACAATCCTACCGATAAATCGGTAACGGTTGAGGTTTTGCAAGCGGCGAGTTATTTAAGTACTCCCGATGCCCCATTTATTGACTTACCGGATATAGTAGATAATCCCCATGGTAAGATTTATTCCGGACCCGGTAGTCGCACGATGAATGATGTACTGCGGGGGATTCGTCAGGACAGTTTTCCGGAACAAATAGTCTTAGCAGCAGGGCAAACTCAACTGTTGATGAATCAACCGATTCCTATCCAACGGGCACCTGCATCAAATGGGCGTTCTACGATGATGCGGTTAAGCAGTAATGGTTCAGTTTATGTTGCCAATTTAGCCATGAAAGCGCCGCAAAACTCGAATGGTACATACCGCGCCCCGGCATTAGCGGAATGGCAAACCTTATTAGTCGAAGGGGAATTAGCAGAACCCCGTAATCTTACGCCAACCCCCCTTGAGCCGCCTAGAGAACCCACGGTATTTGGACGAGTTGCCGGGGTTTCCCAAGGGACACAATGGTTAGCAGAGATTACCGATACCTTAGAATCGGATAATTTTAGCATTCCCCAACCGGGCGAGGCATTTTCTTATGTTTTAGGGACACTGCATTTAATTACATTGAATACGGGACAAATTCAAAGTGCGCCGATGTTAGCCCGTTATCCGGATACGGCTTATTATGCTCATAGTAATTATGGCGTTGAATATAATCTAGCGTTACCCCTGAAAAATACGACCAGTCAATCTCAAAGGGTTACGGTATCGATGCAAACACCGTTAAAAGATGAGGCAGGGTCAGATAAATTACTGTTTTTGAATCCGTCAGTTGATCAGGTCTTTTTTCGGGGAACAATTCGGGTCAGTTATGAAGATGATCAAGGTAAAAATCAGACACGCTATGTGCATTTAGTTCAGCGTCGGGGACAACCGTCTGACCCCTTAGTTACGTTAAATTTAGCGCCAGGGGAACAGCGAAAGGTAAACGTCGAATTTATTTATCCACCTGATTCCACACCGCCGCAGGTGTTGACGGTGAAGACATTGGCGAGGTAACAGTCCTCACCCCCAGCCCCTATCCCAAGCTGGGTATAAAGTGCAACGACAAACCTGGCTTGATTGTACCATTCCTTTTAAAATTTATTGCCACCAATGACACAAAATGAGCCATTATTTCGTCAAAGGTTTAGAGGGTCATCTGCATTTCATATAGGGTCTTGAATAAGGCAGGGTGTATCTGCTTTTTTTACCTTGCCGACTCTGGGAAGAGAATGACTTAGGGAGATCCATGTCTCCCGTAGTCTAAGATACTTCTTATTCCTATTTGTTAGGGTAATTCAAGGAATTAAACAAGCTTATTTTTCCAACGGTTCGCCAGCCGCCTTCCAGCCATTAATACTGGGAGGAAAACTGCGAACATTCCTGTAACCTAACAACCGCAACGCCGTCATGCCAATTGCCGTGCGATGCCCACTAGAACAGTATAAAATTACAGGTTTATCCGTGGGAATTTTATCCAAATTTTTGGTGAGAGATCCCACGGGAATATTAATAGCGCCAGGAATGTGTCCTGAATCATATTCCGACGGTTGTCGCACATCCACTAATACTACATCTTTCTCCTTTTTTAACTTGTTCTTCAACTGCTTCACTGGCATCACTGTGTAGTAATCTCGTGGTAGCGAATTCAGCAACTGATCCACTGCTGTATAGACTTCTGCGCTAGGTGGACTCGTCACCTTAGAGTCTACGGCAGCTAGGGCAGATTTAGGAACGAATACACCACTCAATAGCGTTAAAACCAGTAAAAATCCCAGGAGCAGTCCTGATATCATTCTTTTGCTTTTCATCATTATTTTTCCTTGATAGAGTTGTTTATTCATTGTGGTATGAAGGATTTATCATCAGCAATATATTTTATTTATTTTGCATATTTAAGCAAAGATAAACGCCAAACAAGTTGAATAATTTTGGTACAATTATTGCTGTGATTAGTCTCCCTACTCATCTCATATTTCCTAACCCATTCACTCCTGTCGCTAAACAGAAACCGCTCGATTTTCTTCCCAGGGGCGGGTACCGGATTCCCGACGAATATCTCGCCAAATCTGAGTCGCTGCTAAAGCACCATCTCCAGCCGCCACAACCACTTGATTTAACCCCACCTTCAAGTCTCCAATCGCAAAAATTCGCGGGTGAGAAGTCCGCCCCATTTTATCGGTAATCAGATTACTACCCTTGACATCTAAATTGAATCCTTGGAGATAAGTATTGTGATAGCGTGACCCCATAGAAATTAATCCGGTTTCTAAGGAAATAATTGACCCATCCACTAACTCAACTCCCGTCATCTGGTGATTTTTACCCAGAAATTTCTTAATCGGGGTTTCCACCAAACGATAACCATGATTGTGCAGTTGAGAACGCATTGAGTCACTCACCTCAAACAGTCCATGAGTGAAAACGGTGATATAAGGTGTAAACCAACTCAGATTAAACACCATTTCTTCAATACTAGCTTCACTACCCGCAAAGAAACCACATTGTTTATCTGTCATTTCGTAGCCATCACAAACCATACAGACATGCAAATTATATCCGGCATAATCAAAAACATTTTGCATATCCTCCAAAGGTGGTAAATTGTCGATAATGCCACTCGCAGCAATTAAGTATTTCGAGCGTAATACGGAGTAAATAGTATTTTTACGACCCACTTTGACTCGCACCGCAAATCTATCTCCCTCATCCACCACTTCTTCAACATAACCATTCAGCATATCACCGTTTAAAGACGTGTAATGCTGTTTTCCTTGTTGCAACAAAACGCGACCCGGAGTATCCGGTGGTAAGCCTAAATAATTGTGCAATTCCTGCATCCAAAATGAGCGAGCTTTGCCTTTATCAATAATTAAGCTTGAAAGGCGAAATCGTTGCAGATAGATTCCAGCAGAAAGTCCACCGGCACCGCCGCCGACGACAATCGCATCATAAATGTGATTCAGACGTTCAGGCAATTTTTTTTTCGTGAGTTGCATAGTTTTAATGGTTCTAGAGAACTGAGAATGACTTATCCAGTAAGCTTTAGCTTACTTTAGCTTTAAGCCAGAAATTTATTTCTTGGCTCTCAAGTCAACAACATTTCGCTTAAGGAGCATGCCATTTAACCTAAAGAGTCTCCACCCGCAACAAGCAAACAAGACTGACTTTATGATTCAGACGTTCAGGCAGATTTTTTTCGTGAGTTGCATAGTTGTAATAATTCGAGAAAACTGAGAAAGACTTATTGAGTAAGCTAAAGCTTACTTGAGCTTGGGTTCCAGAAATTTATTTCTTGGCTCCCTGGCTTTTCCCAAACTCCTGTTATGACACATCTCTACTTTTAGTAGCCACTCCAGAAATATGAGGGCTAACAATTGGAAAAGAAACCTGAAACTGCTGATAATTTAGGTTTTCAAATCCAGCCTTTTCTAATGCCAGCCAGGTTTCCCGATTCGGGCGACACCCATCAAACACCGTTTTCCAAATCGGCTCAATGCTACCTTGAATCCGCCGTTGCCAACTGCCACATTCAGCCGCCACATGTTCAACAAACAAAAAGCGACCCCCTGGCTTGAGAATTCGCCGGATTTCTTGCACCGTTGCGGTAAGATTACTGACGGAACAGAGGACGTAGGTACTGACAACAGCATCCACAGTATTATCATCAACATCAATCCGTTCAGCTGACCCACTTTTGATATCAATCCTGTCCAATCCAACCTGTTCGGCTTCCTGTTCCAGGTAGGAATGCATAAAGGGATTCGGTTCAACGCCTATCCAATGAATGTCAGTGGGATAATACTCTAAATTAACCCCAGCGCCTGGTCCAATTTCTAAGACTTTCCCCTGCAAGTCGGCAAATAAAGCCTGCTTGAGTTCAGCTAGGGTAGAATGGCTACTGCAATTTGCCAATTGAATGGCCTTTTCATCCGCCGTGTTTGCTTTCGCCATTCCCCAAGCAAATAACTGTTTGTACCAGTTTGAGCAGGGTTGTATTTTCAGTACCATAATGATTCACCATTCACAATCAGGGGACTTTCATGGTAACAAATCAGCATCAGGGTTGTTTCCTAGCAGCGATTCCCTTACGAATTGGTTTGAATCTCTAAGCCTAACCGTCGCCATTCCACCATACCGCCCGTGATGTTAAACACTTTAGCAAAACCCGCTTTCGCCAGTTGTTTGGCAGCAATAGGACTGCGATGGGCGGTTAAACAAATAACGGCAATGGGTTTATCTTTGGGCAAATCTTGGAACCACTGTGGTAATACCCAGCGGCGAAACATCGGGATCATGCCGATAAGAATGCGGGGTAAACTGAGGTTAATTGCACGGGGAGCGTGACCCATGGCATATTCAAAACCACTGCGGACATCGATGAGTAAAGGCTGATTTGGAGATTGGACAAATTCTTGTGGAGAACAGTCTTTGACAGAGGGGAAGAAAGAAGATACAGAGTTCATAGGTTATTCTCAATTCAAAATGTTAAAACTCAACGGTGTTGCTGTTACTAAGTAGTCGGACACAATTAAAGTTTACACCCACCACGGTGTTTCCCCAGTGCGGGGATCAGTTTCCGTCCAAGGCGCTATGCGAATGTAGTCGCCTTCGATATTAACCTGCACCAGCTTCAGGGGACGGTCAGCCGGACCCCGGACAACAGAACCATCGGGACTATAACGAGACCCGTGACAGGGACATTGAAATTGTTGGTCGATATTGTTCCAAGGAAAGGTACAACCTAAGTGGGTACAGTTATCGACAATTCCGATTGAGTCTAAGGTGTTATCGTCGGTAACGGTCAAATACGTTGGCTCACCTGCTAAACCCGCAACCAAAGCACGGGCGCCTGCACCTTGGGCGACGATTTGGGACATGGGGATGGGATTCCCTAATTTATCTTTGGCGATAATCGAACCATCTGCATCTCCTTCCTGGGGTGGGACAAAGAATTTAGCGGCTGGATAGAGGGCGGCGCTAGCTGTGGCGGCGATGGTTGCTCCGGTGAGGAAGTTGAGAAGCTGTCGCCGAGACATTGAGGGACTTTGCATCGATAGACTGTCTTCCATGGATATCCTCCGATTTGTGTCAAAAAAATTTACGAGTTGTTACCTAGTTTAATAACCATCTGGTTATTTAGTCAAGTGATAAGATATTGGGAAGATGACCTGCTTCAAATGTGGGTAATTATTGTAAGACTTACCCACAACCTCTATTTGTAGGGTGTGTTAGCGTATACAACGCATTATTACCTCTATAGATGGTGTAGCTACGTAAGTCCCCTGACTTTTCAGGGGAAGTCTAGAAACCTGAGTCGGGGCGGGTTTAGTCACTTATGGGTGCAACCAAAAAGATGGTCGTGAAACCCGCCCCTACACAATTAATACTCACGTTGCGCCACATATCGTGAAAAAGTCAGACTTCCTACAGGTGTTTCGTTGTGGAGTGCAGCTCAGTCCATATAGATTGTAAATATAGTTACAAAGTTGTATAGTTTTAAGAAACAGTGGTGTAATCATGGCTCATATTGTGGTAATCGGTGCGGGTATTAGCGGACTACCCACCGCTTACGAACTACGGCATCTCCTGCCTCACGTCCACCGAATTACGTTAATTTGTGACAAACCGAAATTTACCTTTATTCCTTCTCTGCCGTGGGTTGCGTTCAATTTAACTCCACTCGAGCGAATTCAAGTAGACATTGCTTCTGTGGTCAAGTCCCGTCAAATTGAGTTTGTTCAAGGTAAGGTAACGGGTATTGACCCCCAGGCTCAATGGTTAAGGGTGGGAGACAGGTCTATTAATTATGACTATGTAGTGATTGCTACTGGGGCGGAATTAGCCCTAGATGCCATACCCGGATTAGGACCTGATCACGGTTACACCCAATCGGTGTGCAATCCTCACCATGCTTTGATGGCAAAACAAGCGTGGGCGAAATTTCTGGAAAATCCCGGACCCTTGGTTGTGGGGGCGGTTCCGGGTGCGAGTTGTATGGGACCGGCTTATGAGTTTGCCCTATTAGCCGATTGGATACTGCGGCGACAAGGATTGCGAGAACAAGTACCGATTACGTTTGTCACCCCAGAACCCTATGCGGGTCATTTAGGAATTGGGGGTATGGCAGATTCGGCGGAGTTGGTGACTGAATTAATGCGTCAACGGCAGATTGAGGTGATGGAGAAGGCTGAAATTACTGCCATTCATCCGCATCAAATAACTTTGGCAGAGGGTCATAGGCTACCATTCCACTATGCCATGCTGCTACCGCCATTCCGAGGACCGCGCTTTGTCCGAGATGTTCCTGGGTTGAGTGATCAGAAGGGTTTTCTACCTGTATTACCGACGTATCAGCATCCTTCATTTCCCTCTATTTATAGTGCGGGCGTAGTGGTGCAGTTATCGCCACCGGAAAAGACTCCTTTGCCTATCGGTGTGCCAAAAACGGGGCAAATGGCGGAGGCGATGGGTATGGCGGTGGCGCACAACATTGCTAGAGAGTTGGGTGTGATTCAAGCTGCACCGATGACGCCAACGTTGGCAGCGATTTGTATGGCGGATTTTGGTGATACAGGAATTGTATTCTTAGCTGATCCCGTTTTACCTAATCCGAAAACGGGTCAACGGCGACGTGCGATCGCCAAACGCGGTCGTTGGGTAAGCTGGTTAAAGATTGCTTTTGAGCGATTTTTCTTAACCAAGATGCGATGGGGGTTATCTGTACCTTGGTTTGAGCGTTGGGGTTTGCGCTTGTTGGGCTTGTCGCTGGTAGAACCGATTCCAGGATCAAAGGATTATCCAATTGAGTCAAGTCTACAAGCAAGATAAGTGATTAAACTAAAAGTTTGGCGTAATAAGTCTGGAAAAGTCCGGCTCAAGCTATA
>NZ_JBKHHI010000176.1:0-12601 GCF_046539235.1 Coleofasciculus sp. | reverse complement strand
TTAACCAAGCTATTAGTCAAGATGAACAGGTTATTTTAAGTTTAGTCCCTATTGCTGATGGATTAACCTTGGCGTTGAAGCGGGGTTAGATTAGCCTGATATTTTATTTTGCACCTTTGTCAGTAAATCATGACATCCGCCAAGCCAAGAACTCAAGTTCTTGGCTAAAAGCTTAAACCCGTTAAAACGGGTTCAATATCTTACCCAGTAAGCTTGAGCTTGCTTTAGCGGGAATAGCACGCTGCTTAAGCATTTTTGGATCGCCGAAACTATAATTTTGCCAACTGAGTTAGGAACAGTAACTAATGGTTAATGCAGCAATTGATAATCAATCTCCTGAACATGTGGTGATTATAGGCGGTGGGTTTGGTGGACTTTATGCCGCCCAATCGCTGGCTAGGGCATCGGTTCGGGTAACGTTAATTGATAAACGTAATTTTCATTTATTTCAGCCTCTGTTGTACCAAGTGGCTACAGGCGGTTTATCTCCTGGCGATATTGCTTCTCCCCTACGCGCCGTACTGAAGCGTCAGAAAAATACTCAGGTATTGATGGGAGAGGTAATCGATATCAATCCCCAGGATTGCTTGATTAAACTTAAGGATGGTAACAAGATTAAGTATGATACTTTAATTGTGGCGACAGGTGTAAGTCATCACTATTTCGGCAACGACCAATGGGCAGAGAAAGCACCTGGATTGAAAACCATTGAAGATGCGTTAGAAATGCGGCGACGCATTTTATCGGCATTTGAAGCCGCAGAAAAAGAAGCTGATCCCGATCAACGTCGGGCGTGGTTAACCTTTGTGATTGTCGGCGGTGGACCTACGGGAGTAGAATTGGCAGGGGCATTAGCAGAACTGGCTCATACTACATTAAACCAGGATTTCCGCCACATTGATACAACAGAAACTAAGATTATTTTATTAGAAGGAATGGAGCGAGTATTGCCTCCCTATCCGCCCCAATTATCCGCCGAAGCGCAAGCGGAACTTGAGCATTTAGGCGTTCAGGTACAGACAAAGACGCTAGTTACCAATATAGACGGGGATCAGGTGACGATTAAAAGCGGCGATCGCACAGAACAGATTACCGCAAAAACCATCCTCTGGGCAGCCGGGATGAAAGCCTCACCGATAGGAGAGGTACTGGCAAAGGCTACAGAAGCAACCTGCGATCGCGCTGGACGAGTGATAGTTAATCCTGATCTAACTGTACCAGGATATGCCAATATTTTTGTCATTGGTGACTTAGCCAATTTTCCCCACCAATACGACGATGGCAAACCTTTACCTGGTGTCGCCCCCGTTGCCATGCAAGAGGGGCAATATGTAGCCAATTTAATCCAAAAACGCCTCAAAGGAGAAACATTACCTCAATTTCACTATACAGACTACGGCAATTTAGCCGTGATTGGACGCAATGCGGCTGTGGTGAATCTAGGTTTTATACAATTTTCCGGATTTTTGGCGTGGTTAACTTGGATTTTTGTGCATATCTTTTTCCTGATTGAATTTGATAATAAAATTATCGTCATGGTGCAATGGGCATGGGGATATTTCACCCGTAATCGTGGCGCTAGGTTGATTACTAATCCAGAGGAGTAATCGTCATTCGTCATTCGTCTTATATCATTCGTCTTATGTATAAAACCATGTCCGACTAATTACTGTCACATTTGACATACCCCATCAATTCTATCGATATCAATTGAATGGTAGGGGCGACCCGCTGCAAAAATGAACACAATTGACCTATAAATTTTATCGGGTCGCCCTGCATCAGGTATCAGGAAAACCCAGAAAAATCGACATGAACCATTGCCTAAAATTAAACCGTTAATTTTCTCTATGTAACCCTAAATCGCGTATAATTAATTATCGGAAACTACCACATTTGGCAGGGCGAGTCGAGAGCAGTTAATCCTAACACCACCCCATTTAAGCAGCGACTCGCCCCTACAGGTGATCACCGACGATCTCTTGAGACAAGCGAAGGGTAAAAACTCAGAGGTTTAATTGGGGTCTTCCGTAGTTATTGTGCTAAATTGTTAGTTTAAAATAGAGCTTGGCGGTGGTTCAAAACTCTCTCACCACGGACTTCCAACTAAAGTAAAGGCACTCCAATAATAAGGATGAGTGAGTTCCTTTGCTGGCAAATTAGCTAATTCTGGTGGTAAAGCAATCCGACGATTTGGTGTAATCAAATAACCCTCTTCTAATCGCACTTGTCCGCGAATCATCGCTAATTGTGCCTGTCGCAAGGCTTCGGCTTTCAGAGGTGATTGCTGTAATTGTTCATAAAAACCTGTCATTAACCCTAACGTGCCTTCATCACTCACATACCATAAACTTCCTAGGGCAGATTTAACCCCAGCTTGTACCGCTAACCCGGTAAATCCTAACTCCGCTTCTTCATTCCCTAAAGCCGTCCGACAGGCACTTAATACCATCAGTTCCACGGTGGGGTCATGTAATCCCAATTGGCGGATGTCACTCAGTTTAAGTTGACGATCCCAAAACTGAATATAAGAAGAACTGGGTTGACCTGATTTAAATTCGCCGTGGGTAGCTAAATGAATGATTCCAAAGGGTTGAGATGCCCTCGCTGTTTTCAAATTGGCGGCGGTAAAGGTTTCATTCAAGAATGATTCACCCTGCCATAATTGAGTCGCGATCGCGGATAATTCAGTGGGGACAGCCGGTAATGGGTTTTGGTCAGTAAATTGGGACGCACCCATAGCTAAAACCTGTAAATCTCTCACATCTCGATAACGGGTATCAGTAAGCGAAAGACTAGGCATGAAACCGATACTATATTGTTCAATGATAAATTTATCCCCATCATGCAAAACGGCTATGGGTAGGGAACGCAATCCCTGATCCATAATGAAGGCGAGATTATTAATCTGTTGCGTCTTTAATTCTGTTTCTAAGGGCGCAATTAACCACTGATAAAGCTGTTGGGAATGACGGTGATAGGAACGAGGGATACGGGTATCGGTAACGGCGCGGCGCAACTGTTGGGCGGTATCGAGTACCTTTTGGCGGGTTGCACCGGGTATAGGGCGGCGTATGAGTTGCCCATTCACGGTGACAAGGATAATTTCGAGTTGATCATTATTTCGTGAGGGAGATTCATCAGTTGAGGATTGACTATCTTGACTAGCCATTGTGGTGGGTACAAAAATGGCGTAGATCAGCGCAGGTTTCGCCCCTGTAGCTTGTTCGATACGATGTAAAGTTGCCCGGGCATCTGCCAGAGTCAAAATGGTAGTATCTTCGAGTCCTAAATAGGTTTCATAGTCACGGGTTAATGATTCCTCCCATTTGGCAACCTGGGTGTCAATTTCGATTTCAGGCGGTTCGTCTTTGTCGGGAGGTAACGTGGGTTCAGTTAGAGGTTTGACTAAATTAACAGGATTGATAGCAGCGTTAGTTTCTGAAGTGGGAGACTCCGGAATCAAAATTGGTGGAGTTACCGGAATGGGAGTCTCTATATCCGGAGTCGGTGGCGTCACCGGAATCGGAGACTCTATACCCGGAGTCGGCGACGTCATCGGAATGGGCGGGGAATCAACGCTGATAATCTGAATATTACCCACCTGATGAGTAAATAGAAAAGATTGAGTTGGGGAAATCGTGAAATCGCCACTGGTAATTGTTCCCCTAGTGCCATTGGTTGTGCCATTACCTAAGATAAAGGGAATGACACCATTTCCACCATGTCTGAGCGTAATAGAATCTCCTCCCAATCCCCCAGCCGTAGAGATGCTAGCACTCATCCCATCTCGGTCAATAAATGTTCCCGTAGCCCGGAAAAATTGACCCGCGGTAATATCAATTTGACCTCCTTGACCATTATTTCCCCCTTGGGCGTTGATCAAGGTAACTTGGATATCGCCAATGGGATCTAAAGTAACATTACCGCCATCGCTGATAGTTCCGCGGCTATTAATTTTTCCCGTTGTAATTGCCGTCGCCGCATCAATTAAAATATTACCGCCACTGAATCCAGAACTGTTGAGATCATTCGTGATAATTTCTCCATCACGGCTGATTAACGTGATGTTTGCCCCTTGACCATTTCCACCGGAACTGGTATCTATATCGCCCGTGGTAATATCTTGAACAGCGGTTAGTGTAATCGCTCCCCCATTTTTGGTTTGATCATGACTATCAAGGATTCCGCTACGAGTATTAATCGAACCATTACTTGTTAGGGTAATCCCACGACCTGGATTGATAATAGTACCCGTGGTGATGCTTTGATTAGCTTGCAGCGTAATCGTGGCATCTTGAGTGCCTGTCAGGGTAAAGCCTGTGGTATCAATTGTCCCTGAACCAACTAGCGATCGCAAAATTACCGGAACTTTAAACGTGATATCATCTGCCAACGTAATTGTACCCTGACTATCCTCGCCACCAATCACAAGTTGCTCAAATTCATCTTGGAATAGATTCAGTTTATCAGTATCCAGATTCCAGGTATTGCTCGTGCTTGTCTCTCCAATCGTCATATCTAGCGTTGGGTCAAGGGGGTAGAATTGCACCGTCCCCGCGCCCTCGATTTGGGGAGTTAGCGGGAAATTCGGATCATCACTCACCTGAATCTGATCCGCAATCAAGGTAGTCGTACTCTCTCCTGTTCCTCTGGCTTGAATAAAACCATCTTGCACATTAATCCCAGCTGCACCATTGGCACCAATTCCCTCCAAAGTCATAGTTCCCCCACCCGTTTTCTCTACACCGCCCCCTCTTAAATCAATGCCATAGTTATTGTCTCCTGTTCCCTTACCCACGCCGGTTAGGGTAATCGCGCCATCCCTCGCCCTAATCCGAGAAGGATTACTTCCACTCCATTCCTGAATCCTGATCCCGTGATTTTCCGTTATCCCCGCACCAGCAATCCCCTCAATTGTAATATTTCCAGTTCCTGTCGCCTCAACACTCGACCGTACAAAAACTTCAACGCCATGGTTATACTGGTCAGGTCCGGTTCCCCCCTCACCCATAAACTGAATATCCCCATCGTTGGTACTAACCAAACTATCGGAGTCAATTTTTATTCCTTGACTACCATGTCGCGTTCCTTCTCCTCCATTACCTCCAATCCCCTCAAAAATAATCGTTCCCGTTCCCGTTGACTGGACAATTCCCTGCTGATTACCAATAGAAACACCATAGTGTAAGCCATTGTCCCCAGAACCCCCAGTGCCGATGAAATGAATAGTGCCATCTTGGCAAGACACTGTAGCATTCTTAATCCAAATTCCCCGATTTCCTGGGTTATCTTCGCTGAAATTTCCGCCGCTTCCTCCTGTACCGTTGAGGGTAATTGTTCCTTGTCCAATTGCTTCGATACGGCTATCCTGACTAATTTGGATACCCGGAATACCTGAAGTAGTATTCTCGTCGGTTCCGCCCCTACCGATAATCGAAATATGACCTGTACCCGACTCAACTTTTCCTGACGCGATCGCCACCCCAACCTGACTTGGTATAATTCCCCCAGAATCCGTCTGTATCTCTGCCGATGGTGTTACCTCGACCCCAGTTTCTACTGTATTCCCCGAACCCGTTAACAACGTCGCTAAATCCAGAGGGTTTGTCGGTAACGTTAACCCCCCATTACTCCTCGGTAACTCCACCTCCAAACTTAGCACTTGTCCCGATTGGGAGATTTTCACCAAATGAGAATTCGGCACAGCCGTGATAATAATCGTTCCCCCAGATGCCGTCAGCGTTCCTGTATTCACAACTTGTCCACCCAGTAGCGCTAAATCCCGTCCAGGTTCAACTGCCAATTCTCCTGCATTAATAATGATTCCCCCTTGAGATAAATCAAAGGCAAATTGACTGGGATCTCCGACTAAGTTCTGATACCTCTTCTCATTATTATCATTATCTCCAAAGGCATTAAACCAGTTATTACCAAACCCAATTCCTGTCGCTGTCGTTGCCGTAAAATCAGCCGGGACATTCAGTTGAGCATTCGCCCCAAAAATAATTCCCGCCGGATTCATTAAATATAAGTTTGCCGTTCCCCCGGTTACCTGAATCAATCCGTCAATAATGGAAGGATTTTCGCCAATCACTCGTCCCAGAATATTTCTCAAATCCGGAGTTGCCAAAAAATTAGCAATTTGATCTGAATCAATGCCAAACTCTTGGAAACTGTGGAATAAATTCGCCCCATCCTTTGACAAAGTGCCACCGTGAATATCAAACTGATTGCCATTTTGAGTAACAGTTGTACCTGTACCGTCATCGGCTGGGGTAATCGATTGAGCCAACACTGGAGTAGCTGTTACCAGTCTTACCGTTCCAGCGAAGAGAGTAAATAGGCAGATTTTGCACCACTGAGTAGATTTCATCAGGTTGATTGTTCCTGGCACAGACCAACTGAATTTTATCCCAGTGTTCGGCTTTATTTTTCCTCTAGCAACAAAAATCTAAAAAACGCTAAAACAATTTATTATAATGTAACGGTTTACCAGAATTTATGTAACCTTTTATTGCCTGTTAAGAGTTCCCGGTTAAGAGTTCCCTAATCACTCAAAACCGCTAAATGCAAAATCCCATCGCCCTGATTCACCAACGGATTCTGCGTGTGACCAATGACTAAGCCATCAAAGGGTGCATACGCTTTAATGCTATTCTCACCAAAGGCATCGGAAATAATGCATAAAACTTGCTTTTTGTCAACGCGCTGACCCAATTTAACAGTAAGACGCAAAATCCCACTGCGGGGCGCTCGTACCCACTTACTTTGCTTAACTTCTAATGATGGGTGCAAAGACTCAGGAAACGCCAACTCAATCATATTTAACCCCACCATCATCCGTAGAATACCGTCTACACCGATCGCGATCGCATCCGGGTCAAATCGCAACGCCTCACCCCCCTCATACAAGAGGATTGGGATACCTCGCTTCGTCGCGGCTTGACGCAAAGAGCCATCCCGCACCGTTGAATGCATCAGCAGGGGTGCAGCAAACGCTTTAGCACAATAATAGGTTTCTGGATCATCTAAATTCGCCCGGATTTGCGGTAAATTCGTGCGATGTTGAGCCGCCGTGTGCAAATCAATCCCATGGGTACAGCGACTCACTATTTCTGTCATAAACAAATCCGCCAAACGAGAGGCTAAAGAACCACGGGGGGAACCGGGAAACGAACGGTTTAAATCTCTGCGATCGGGCAAATAACGGGATTGTTCAATAAAGCCAAAAACATTAACAATTGGCACCGCAATCAGGACACCATGAAGCTGAGATGGATTAATCCGTTCCAAGACTTGGCGAATAATTTCCACCCCATTAATTTCATCGCCATGAATCGCCGCACTCATCCACAGTCGTGAACCAGTATTCGCGCCATTAATCACAGTAATCGGTAATGAGAGTAGTGTTTGCGTTGGCAGACGGGCAACCGGAATTTCTGTGCGCTTCCGTTCTCCGGGCGCAACACTAATTCCACCAATTGTTATAGTTTCATGATTCACAGTTGAGTTTTGAATTTTGACCCTTCACTGCGTTTGAGGTAACCGAGTTCGTAGGGGCGGGTTTAGGGACTTACGTTTCGCTATTGATGATAACGTTTGCACAAAACCCGCCCTTTCCAAATGTAGGCGCAGGTTTCACGATTATCATTTCTTCCCTCACCCATAAGTAACTAAACGCGCCCCGACTAACTTTTGCATACAACAAACAAAGGACAAATGACCAATGACATAAGACCCATTAATACTGAATGCGATCGCGCGTTTTTCCTGATGCTGCATTTTTCTGCAAAAACTCAATAATTTTCCCCGCCACATCCACACCTGTAGCATTTTCAATCCCTTCTAAACCCGGAGACGAGTTAACTTCCATCACCACCGGACCATGATTAGATCGCAACAAATCCACACCCGCCACTCTTAATCCCATCGCTTTCACCGCCCGTACCGCCGTACTACGTTCCTCTGGAGTTAACTTAATTTTTTCAGCATTACCACCCCGATGCAGATTGGAACGAAATTCCCCCGGTGCGCCTTGTCGCTTCATCGACGCCACAACTTTGTTATCAATCACAAAGCAGCGAATATCCATACCCGCCGCTTCTTTAATAAACTCCTGCACTAAGATATTGGCATCTAAACCGCGAAACGCTTCAATTACCGACTTCGCCGCTTGATGAGTTTCCGCGAGAACCACCCCAATCCCTTGAGTCCCTTCCAGTAATTTAATCACCAGCGGCGCACCGCCAACAATGTCAATTAACCCATCAATATCTTGAGTGGAATTAGCAAACCCAGTCACCGGAAGTCCCACACCTTCACGGGAGAGAATCTGAAGACAGCGTAACTTATCACGGGAACGAGAAATCGCTTGGGATTCATTCGCCGTAAACACACCCATCACTTCAAATTGGCGCACCACAGCCGTCCCATAAAACGTTTTAGACGCACCGATGCGAGGAATAATCGCATCCAACTCTTCCAAGACTTTCTCCTGATACACCACCTTTGGCTTATGAGAGGTAATATTCATATAACAGCGCAGGTAATTAATCACCCGCATTTGATGACCCCGCGCTTCCCCCGCTTCCTTGAGGCGTCGCGTGGAATATAGCGAAGCATCTTGGGACAAGATAGCTATTTTCATACAAGCAAGAACTATAGAGTCGTTTTCTTAATTTTGCGCTTCCCGGTTGAACTTTGGACAAAAGACCGACCCGCATCAACCAAAAAGCGTTTGCGGATGGCTTGACGCCCTAACAGCATCCGGAATCCCATGACATCTCGGTTCGTCAGGGTAAGTTCAATCAACCAGCGTTCCCCGTTTAGTTCTACCATAGTTTGGATAACGGGTCGTAACTGAGCCTGACCCCCAGAATTGCGAACCTGTCGCTGGTCAATCAGTTCAGCTTCAGCACAGACAGTGCGATGGGTATCTCGTTGATAGGGATGGACTTTAAACCGAACCATGGTTTTGCCATCCCGTGAGAAGGTTTCTACATCAAAGGCGTGTAAGGCGGAGGAACGCGCCCCGGTGTCAATTTTAGCTTTAATCTGGGAAATTCCTAAATCCGGCAAGGCGACTCGTTCCCGCCAGCCAATAATGGATAAGGACTTGGACATAAATTTTGTTCACGCTGGTTAAAAATTTGGACACTCCTGTGCCTAAAGATGATAGGCTCAAGCGGTTGAAACCGCAGCTACACAAACTAAACCCGCGAAGGCGGGTTCTCAAACCCTTGACGCTAGAGACGTTGCTGCAAAACAAGCTAAAATTCCCTTGACGAGTCTCAAGGATAAAGCAAAACCATGACAAATGCATCTCCCATCCCCGTGGTTGTCAACGGTGCGGCGGGTAAAATGGGTCGTGAAGTGATTAAGGCGGTCAGTCAAGCCGACGATATGACCTTGATTGGTGCCGTTGATCATAACCCGAACTATATGGGTCAAGATGTTGGCGAAGTCGCAGGTTGTGGTGCATTGGAAATTCCGATTCTAAATGACCTGCAAGCTACGCTAGTCATGGCGACTCAGGAAAAAGTGCAAGGGGTGATGGTGGATTTTACCCACCCTGACAGCGTTTATGAGAATGTCCGCACCGCTATTGCTTATGGGGTTCGTCCAGTTGTCGGTACAACGGGACTCAGCAGTGATCAAATCAAAGACTTAGGGGAATTTGCCGAAAAAGCCAGCACGGGTTGCTTAATTATTCCCAATTTTTCCATTGGCATGGTCTTATTGCAACAAGCCGCCATCCAAGCCTCCCACTACTTTGACCACGTTGAAATTATCGAACTCCACCACAATCAAAAAGCCGACGCCCCCAGCGGTACAGCGATTCAAACCGCTCAACAATTAGCCGGATTAGGCAAAACCTATAATCCCGCCATGGTAGACGAAACCGAAAAATTAGCGGGGGCTAGGGGGAGTGTCGCCAATGACAACATTCGCATTCACAGTGTCCGCTTACCCGGTTTAATTGCTCATCAAGAAGTCATCTTTGGGGCATCCGGTCAAATCTACACCCTACGTCATGATACCAGCGATCGCTCTTGTTATATGCCAGGAGTCTTGCTCGCCATTCGCAAAGTAACTCAGCTCAAATCTCTCTTCTACGGATTAGATAAAATATTGTAATGTTATTCGTCCTTTGTCATTCGTCATTCGTCCTTTGTCCTTTGTTTTTTCCAACGACTCAATACGACAAAAGTTGTTTAACTCTAAGCAGTGACTCAATGACCAATAACCAATGACCAATAACCAATGACCAATGACCAATAACCAATGACCAATAACAAAACCCATGCTAGTACCACTTACCCGCCAGACCTTTGAGCAGCTCATTCCCTTGATTGCAACAGCTCCCCAGTATGCTTACTACTGGGGAAAATTCCCAGACTTTTTAAAGCGACTGCTGATTTCGGTTGTCGCTGTCGTCGTCGTATTGCTCTTAGGACTCTTTTTAGGTGAAGGGTTTGATCCCTTACGCTTTCTTTTAGTTATTATCACCGGGTTGTACTGGTTTTGGAGTCCTGTCTACTGGGCAAGTCAGCGTAATATGCAGATACGTCGCTATAAATATAGTGGCTTCTGGCAAGGTCGAGTCTTGGATGTCTTCGTCACTGAAGAGTTGATTGGGACTGAAGAAAATGTCAACAATCGGGGTGAGTTGGTGATTGTGGAAAACCGGGAGCGACGCCTGAATGTAGAAGTCGGTGACGAGAGCGGATTTACCACACTGCTACAAGTCCCTCTGCGCCGCACTCACAAAGGCATTGTTCCCGGTCAAATTGCCCAGATGGTGGTGATGTCGAATCAGCCGGATTTATCCCGTATTGCCACCAATAGTGATATTTATATTCCTCGCTTGAATATCTGGGTAAGTGACTATCCTTATGTACAGCGCACTGTGTTTAGTCAAGTTAGTCGCCAGTTAACTCAAGCGGAGGAGGATGATTATCCAGCTAACCGTGTGGTCAAAACTCGGCGTCGTCGGCGTTGAGGAGATGGGGAAGCAAGGGGAGCTGGGGAAGCTGGGGAGGTTTTAGCTGTTCCATGATTGCTGCCAAGCTGTATTAGTCAGGGCGGGTTTAGTTACATCTGGGTAAGGAAAGAAACGATAGTAGTAAAACCCGCCCCTACAAAATTGGTTAGGGCGGGTTTTGTACAAACGTGATCATCAACAGCGAAAAGAGATTCCCTAAACCCGCCCCTACACACTTGGTTAGGGCGGGTTTTGTACAAACGTGATCATCAATAGTGAAACGTGATTCCCTAGCGCCCGCCCCTACAACCCATACCCTCGAAGAATTCAACTGACACTGGTACTATCCTGCCCATACGCCTGCCATGCTAAGTCTACCAGTCCATTCACAATAGCTGCCGCGACGACTGATGAACCTTTGCGCCCTTCGATGCGAATATGAGGTACTAAGGAATCTTCCAGTCGGGATTTGGCAACATCTACTTCAACAAATCCCGAAGGTGTGCCAATGACTAAGGCGGGACGGATTTCCTCTGCTTCAATCAGTTCCACCAACGCCGTTAGCGCGGTTTGCGCTTGCCCTACCACAAAAATCCCCTCTGGGTAACGTCGGGCTAAGGTTTGAATTCCCCAAGCCGCCTTCGTCTTTTCTTTTTGCGGGCGGGTGATGGCTTCCATGCTGCAATAGACGGGATTGGCAAAGGTTTCTTGAATGTGAGGCGTAATTCCCACCTGTACCATCGGCACATCTACCACAATCGTAGTCCGAGCCGCTAACGCCGCCGCGCCTGCTTGTAACGCACGTTCGGAAAAGCGAATCAGCTTTTGATACTCAAAGTCGGCTGTGGCATAAATCACCCGGCGCACAATTTCGTATTCGGCGGGTGAAAAGGTATGAGCGCCAATTTCGCGATCGATAATTGCCAAACTTTGAGCATCTGTTCCGTGCCATTCCATGGTGTCTCTCAATGCCAACCCGATTTTTGAGCCGTGAAAACTTTATGACTGACCCTAGGTCAGCTTCCTAGATAGCTTATCAAACTATTCTTACATTCAGTGAAACGGCTTGCGATCGCGCATTTTGCCTCTGAAGGATAATGTAGCGTGTAATACAAATTAATCAGACCTGTAGGGGCGACCCGCTTGCATTAATTAACAACACCAATCCACTCAATGGGATCGGGTCGCCCTTTCTCTGGAGTTGGTTCATCCTCTGCTTGTATTGTAAACCGCCTATTACAACAATCGACGCTATAGAGACGGTTTGGTTAAATGGGAGCAATAGCGATCCTCAACAATTGTAGATTTAGAGGACATCTTTACCAATTTATGGTGCGAGGTTTGGGAAACAACCTCTTTTTCCGGATGGATAGTAATCCGCTTACAAACCAAGTGTTGGTTTCCGGGACGCACAAAACCCCAGGTATACACTAGGGAATCAGAGGTGGTTGCTTGCGCTGGAGCTAGTCGGAACGCAGTCAATAATACTAGCTCTGCCACCACTAGAACTACAACTACGGCTTTCAGCATCGTTTTCTTTGGGTTGATAGATTAAATTAATCTTGCCACCGGGGATGTCGTCTTGGCAATAACCTAGAGGTGAAAAAGTTGTAT
>NZ_JBKHHI010000175.1:0-12620 GCF_046539235.1 Coleofasciculus sp. | reverse complement strand
GCCCGTTATAATCGCGATGTAATGATGGCGCGTTTTAAGCGAATTGTGGAAAAACTGTTGATACTAAACTGACTTTTATATTTTCATAAGCTGACCTCATGTTAGACAACCAGAAGTTGTGGCTAACACAGACTCAATGATCAAGATTCGAGTTAAAATCGGATGAGTGTAGACATGACAAACGTTTCCTTTGAGAATGAAAATTTACCTAAAATCTCCTCAAGTCACTCTCTATCACGGAGATTGCTTAGATACACTGCGTTTGCTACCTGATGATTCAGTTAATCTCATTCTTACTGATCCACCTTATCATTCCACAAAAAAAGCTAACATTACGGGTGACAAAGACTTTAAACATGACCAAGATTACCTTAACTGGTTAGACACTATAGCAGAGCAATGGCAACGGGTGTTAGCTCCCAACGGTTCCCTGTACTGTTGTGCCTCTCTCAAGATGGCAGCCAGAATTGAGGTGATGTTAGCTGAACGATTTAATGTACTCGCTTCAATCACCTGGACAAAGCCCAATGCTCCAGGGTATGACGGATGGAAGCAAAAAACAAACAAGGAAAGTCTACGCAGTTGGTATTTACATTCTGAGCGGATTATTTTTGCTGAGTCAACATCCCCAGAAGAGACTAAACAGACTACTCGAAGATGCTCATCTCGTGCTGCTGCTACCACTTCATTATCCGCCTTTGGCAGCTTACTTAGAAAAACTCGCTTGGCAGCAGGACTATCTACAATTCAACTAACAGAAGCTATTGGTGAGTATGGTAGCGTAAATCACGGTGGTGCGGTATCAAATTGGGAAACTGGCAGGAATATCCCAAGTCCTGAGCAATATCAAAAACTAAAATCAGTATTTGCTACACTCAGTTCCCAAGTTCCCGAACTGCCTGATTACGAGAAAATAATCAGACCTTTCTGTGTAACAGCTAATATCCCCTACACGGATGTTTGGGATTTCCCTACAGTCAAACCTTATCCGGGTAAACATCCAGCGGAAAAGCCCCTAGATCTAATTACACATATTATCAAAGCCAGTTCTTATCCAGGTGACGTCGTTCTGGATTGCTTTGCTGGCTCAGGTGTTGTGGGACAAGCTGCTAAAATGTTAGGGCGAAAAGCCATTCTCGTTGAAATTGAGGAGCGTTGGTGTCACAAAATCGCTCTACGGTGTTCCGAGCCATCTGAGTTATTACCAGAAGTTAATAAATCAGCCTTTGATTGGCAAAAAGAACATAAGTCTACATACAATAAATAACTTTTTGTATACTATGAGTAACAAAATGGACATGGGCGATCGCTTAATCCCCAAAACTACTCCTCATCCTCATCTGACTCATCCAAATACAACCGAATAAACTCTTGCGCCGCCACCGGATCAATCTTCCGCAGTGCCTTCCTGATTTCCAAAACTGTCTCAGCGGACGGATCTTGAGTGTTTTGATACCAGTAATGAACCGTTGATCGACCAATCCCCATTGTTACCGCCAATTTATTTTGGCTGATTTTGTACGTCTGCAATACCTGCCTGAGTGCTTCACCCGCTTTTCCCATAGCTTCTATGGTGATGGAATAGCGATCGCTTAATCCCCAAAACTACTCCTCATCCTCATCTGACTCATCCAAATACAACCGAATAAACTCTTGCGCCGCCACCGGATCAATCTTCCGCAGTGCCTTTCTGATTTCCAAGACTGCCTCAGCTGCGGGATCTCTAGTCCCACTAAACCAATAGTGAACCGTTGAGCGACCAATTCCCATTGTCACTGCCAACTGATTTTGGCTGATTTCGTAGGCTTCTAACACCTGCCTCAGAGCTTTACCTGCCTTTCCCATAGCTTCTATGGTGTCAGAGGTTCATAACCAAGTAAATGTTCCTAATTGTGAATTAATTTGCTATGATGATTTTGTTCCTAAATTTGAACATCACTGTCCACTAAGTAAGTAGGAAAATCTCTATGACTCAAGACTTCATCACCCCTAAGCAGTATAATTGAGGTAATCGGATGAATTTTCCTTAAATATTGAATGCAGTAGTTTCGCCGTTTATCTTCATCAAACTTAGGATTACTGCCCGGTTGAAGTGAGTATAATTTAGGTAGTTTTGTGTAGGAAAATCACATCGTAATTGTGATGTAAATCAATTAAGCCAGTGATTGAAAATACAAAAAAATACTGAATTATTCATAATAATAGAAAATAAGTAAATGGTGGGCTAAGTCAAAATAAGGAGCGATCGCCAAACCAACGACCAAACAATGGCGATATTCCCGGTCAGTGACAGCTAGGAACTAGACAGAACGTTTCCCCGTCAGGACTCAGACATTTAGAGACTCTAGATCTGACCCAACCGACTTATTGCCCAAAATCTTCCAGCTAAGGTTGGATGTAAGGGCTGCATCTATCGTAGAGCATCAAACAAGTGCGATTATTCACATCGATATCACTATCGATCGCGATCGCGCCCGGTGAAAGCATCTATGATAAAAGGGTTTTAGTGCATGTCCGAACAACTCCGTCTGTTGCAATCTCTGATTCCGGCAATCGCCAAGGTTCCCGATCTTCACTCAGCATTGGATCTAGTGCTGCATCGCGTCTGTGAAGTGACCCATTGGGATTATGGTGAAGCATGGCTGCCGACGCCTGATTCTCGTAGTTTAACCTGTAGCCAAGCCTGGTCTGGTGATCCCTCTCAACTACAATCCTTTCGACACATACGAGAGACACTGACATTTCCCCCCAATATCGGCTTACCCGGACGGGTGTGGAGATCAAAAAAACCAGAATGGATTGACCAAACCAAGGCAGATAATAGGATTACTCCTGATACCGAATTCACTCGTCTTAGCGCGATGGATCAGCCGCAAGAGTTTCAAGCTGGAGGCGCGATCCCCATTCTCCTCGATGATCAGATCCTCGCTGTCTTAACATTTTTTACCCGCCACTCTCATCCCAGCGATCGCCAATGGATGGAATGGGTGGCTGCGATCGCGATGCAGTTGGGGTTGGTGATGGAACGTCAACAGTTAACCGAACAACTGCACCAGCAACAGGAATTTAATCAAAATTTAGTCGAAACCCATGGTGGCTTTTTTGTCGCCATTGATCCTCAGGGAAAAACCCGGATGATGAATCCCAGATTACTGGAAACTTTGGGTTATACCCTGGATGAAGTGAGGGGAACAGATTTTGTGACCACGTTTCTTCGAGACGTTGACCGCAAACCCTTTGCCAAATTAATCAAAACCACTGATGAAAAATCAGAATTACAATCGCCCACCGTACACCAAACCGGAGTCCTGACCAAAGAGGGTCAAGAACTTTGGGTAGAATGGCGTAGCCAACAGGTTTTTAAGAAAAGCGGTGAACTTGACTTCTTTTTTGCCATCGGACGGGATCAAAACGAACATTGTCTCACCCATCAAGAAACAGCCCGTTTAGCCTCGTTTCCCCTATTGACCCCCAATCCCATTGTCGAAATTGATTTAGCTGGACGTGTGCGATATCTTAACCCAGAAGCCATGCGCTTGTTGCCTGAATTATTAGATAGTGAAGCTGAACATCCCTTTTTGGCAGAAATCCCCTCCATGATTCGATTAATGCAGCAGCAAGGGTCGTTTAGACGCGAGGTAAAAATTGGCGAGATTGTTTACGAACAAGTCCTGCATTACGTTCCCGAAATTGAGTGCATTCGCATTTATGCCTTAGATATTACCGATCGCAAACGGGCAGAAGAACTATTATTGTTTAATGCCTTTTACGATCGCCTCACCGGACTAGCGAACCGCGCCTTATTCATGGATCGCTTGCAGCAAGCCGGACGACGCGCCCAACCGAGTCAAGGGGATAACCGGGATTCTCCATCCCATAGATTTGCCGTGGTGTTACTCAATCTCAATCGCTTCAAAGTGGTTAATGAAAGTTTGGGGAATCATTTGGGGGATCAAGTGCTGCAAGAGTTTGGACAGCGCTTACAAAACTGCTTGCGTCCCACGGATACCGTTGCCCGTTTGGGTGGTGATGAGTTTGCTATTCTGCTAGAGGGGATTCAGGGGGTTTGTGATGCCATTCAAGTGGCAGATGCGATTGAGCAAACCTTGACATTACCCTTTAACCTGGAAGGGCGAGACGTGTTCATGACAACCAGCATTGGCATTGCCCTAAATACGAATCGCGATCGCAGAATTTTATCGGCAGAAGACATACTCCGTAACGCTAATACCGCCATGCATCGCGCCCGTTCCCAAGGCAAACCGGGCTATGCCATCTTTGATAACCAGATGTTGAGTCGCACAGTTGATCGATTACAGCTAGAAACCGATATGCGGCGTGCGATCGAACGGCAAGAATTTCAAGTCCATTATCAACCGATTGTCTCCCTACTCACCCATCAAATTACTGGCTTTGAAGCATTAGTACGTTGGCAACATCCGCAACGCGGGTTAGTCTTTCCTGCCGAGTTTATCCCCATCGCCGAAGAAACTGGATTAATTATTCCCATGGGGTGGTGGATACTGCGGGAAGCTTGTCACCAACTCAGTATTTGGCAGCAGCAATTTCAAAGTCCCCAACCGTTGACGATGAATGTTAATTTGTCCTGTAAACAGTTTAGGCAACCGGATTTATTGGCGCAAATTGACCAAATATTGGCAGAAACTAATATTGCCGTTGGTAGTTTAAAGTTGGAGATTACCGAAAGTGTGGTCATCGATAATCCGGAACTGGTCAAAGACTTACTGTTGGAATTGAAAAAACGGCAAATTAATCTGTGTATTGACGACTTTGGCACTGGCTATTCTTCCTTAAGTCGCCTGCATAATTTCCCGATTAGTACGCTAAAAATTGATCGCTCCTTTATCAGTCGGATTGGGGCGTTAGGTGAAAACTCGGAAATTGTTCAAGCCATTATCACCCTCGCCCGAACCATGAGTATGGATGTAGTCGCTGAGGGAATTGAGTTATTGGAACAGGTGTCGCCTTTAGTGGCGTTGCAATGTCATTATGGTCAAGGATTTTTATTCTCAAAACCCGTAGACAGTGATGGCGCTAGAGAATTACTTCGAGGAAAATCGGTTCAGTTAGAGCGTCAGTTTAGTCGTTCAGTGATGGTTAAAAATGAAGTCAAAACTTCTGTATCTATAGAGGACGATCTAGGACAATAATTTTATCACCGTTTTCTGACATGAGCCGAATATCAATACCTTGATTTAACCTCTCCCTAACCCTCCCCTTCAAGGGGAGGGAACAAGATTGGATTGGTTCGCCCTTTACTTAATAAACAAAGCAATACCTTGATTTAACCTCTCCCTAACCCTCCCCTTCAAGGGGAGGGAACAAGATCTCCCGGTGTGGAACCCGTTAATTGGTTACTCCTCACCACCCTAGCCATCACTTGCTTTGAGGATTTGGTGCAATGTTTACGTTGGTACTCTTATCGTTGGTTGATTGAACGTTATCATCCAGGCTTGGCTTTTACTTTCCCCCAAAACTACTGCTTTTGTCAAGGGAATTTATGTTAAGAAAAATGTGAGTAATGCATAGCTTCAAAAGGGGGGAACCGGAGCGATTTTCCCCAATCACCGCTTGTGCGACGGTTGTCGTATAGGAATCTCAACCACAAACTCAGCCCCTTGTTCAGGGGTTGAATTACACCACAACTTACCGCCATGTTTTTCAACAACAATTTGGTAACTAACCGCCAACCCTAAACCCGTCCCTAATCCTACAGGTTTTGTCGTAAAAAAGGGGTCAAATAGCCGTTTTTTGGTCTGCGGACTCATCCCGATTCCATTATCCGCAATGCGGATAAAAACATAAGGATTGTCCGGTTCAGAATTATCAATTTCTCCGCTAGAGTCTTCCTCGGTTAAACCATCCGTTATTGAGGGGTGTGCAGAGTCCGTTTGACTAAGACCTGTACGAATTGTAATCGTGGGTGAAAATAAGACAGTATCCTTGGAAAAGTCCGCCTCAGTTTGAGACGAATCGCAATTTTTCTTGTCCTCGATCGCGTCAATCGCATTGGTCAAAATATTCATGAAAACTTGATTTAACTGTCCGGGCCAACAATCGACTGGGGGTAAATTTTCATACTCTTTAATCACACAGATTCCGGCTGCTCCCGGATTCCCCTTGAGTCGATATTGCAAAATCATTAAAGCACTTTCAATACCCGAATGAATGTCTATTGTCTTGCGCCCTGATTCATCTAAACGAGAAAATGTCCGCAACGATTGCACAATTTCTCGAATCCGTTCAGCGCCAACTTTCATCGAATATTGAAGTTTGGCAAAGTCGGTTAAAATAAAGTCCAAATCGATGCTATCCATCCGCTCTTTAATAACGGCTGGAGGATTAGGATAAGCGGTGCGGTAAAGTTGCACCAGCGCTATGAGGTCTTGGTAATATTCTTGGGCATAAATAAGATTGCCATAAATAAAATTGACAGGATTATTGATTTCGTGAGCAATACCTGCCACAAGCTGACCCAAACTGGACATTTTTTCACTTTGGATCAACTGGGATTGGGTGCGCTGCAAGTCGTGGAGTGCTTTTGATAATTGGGCGGCTTGTTTGCGGGCCTGTTCTGTGGTTCGACAGCTAGCGGCGTAAAGTTCAGCTTGTTGGAGCGCCATGAGCAGTTGACTAATCACTGCTTGCAGGAGTTCAACTTCGCTATCTGTCCAAGGGCGAGTCTCCTGAGTGTGGCTGCAACTAATAATCCCGGTGATTCCGGACGGGGTTTCCAGGGGGATAAGCAAGAGAGACTGATAGTCGAGCGATCGCATAAATTCCTGCAATAATGGATCGCTCACCGTTTCAACGGTATCAATCCGCACAATGTCCAGATGCAATATCTGCTGGGTGAGAACGGCATTGGTATCCGCCCAATAGCAGTCTGTCAAATCGGGAAGCTGAGACTCTCGATCTTCTGTGACAACTTTCCAATAAGCCGGCGTCTGCTCAGAATGATACCGGATAAACTGACAGCGATCGATTCGCAATAGCTGGCGGATTTCCAGTACTGTTGTTTCCAGAATCGTATCTACGTCTAAACTGTTGCGGATTCGGGTCGAGAGGCGATTGAGCAAGGCTTCTCGGCGAGCTTTTTTGCGCCAGGGTTCTTCTGGCTGCAACGCCGATTCAGCCGTTTGACAGGCGCTCATCTGTTGAACGACGAGCAAAAAGTATTTCGGATCTCCTTGAGGCGTTCGCACGATAGATAGGGTAATTTGCACCCAGACAATGCTGCCATCTCGGTGTCGGTAGCGTTTTTGTTGGCAGTGACAGTCTAGAGTACCCGCTAAGAGTAACTCCATTATCGCGCGATCGCTTGCCCAGTCATCAGGGTGAGTTAGGTCTTGCCAAGTGCTGGTGAGGACTTGATCACGGGTATAACCCATCATCTCACAAAATTTGGGGTTGACCTGAATGACTTTGCCATCCGTCGATATTTGTTTGATGCCAACTGTCGCTTGCTCAAAGCTAGCGCGGAAGCTGTCTTCACGTTCATTTAGCTGTGCCTCAACAGGTCTGGGTGGACTGTCCACAACAGAGGTTCTAGCTGTATTGGGTCGGGTGGGATTGGAATGAAACAAGGGTTTTGAGTTAACGCTAAACTCAGTTAACGAGCCGTCAGGTTTTTGAATGCCCATGATAACATTCAGGAGATGGAAACGTTTTCGATTGAGACGGCGGAGGTGCCGAGATGTCAAGATGCAGGGGAACACAGGTGTAGGGGAAGGATGTCAACGCTTGTACTCTGATCACACTTTCTTTATAGTGGTTTAGATTAGTAGCCCAGTAATTGCACCCCATAACATCCGGTATAATACTACACTTTTTCATAGCAGCCATTAATTGTTTGTACTCGTAATTTCCCCAAACCCCCATTTTCCCAAGTAAACATTAACCAATGATCCAAACTCCTACCAACTGGTCTAACCTGCTGCAACAGATCCTCGACAGACAATCATTATCCCGTGAGCAAGCCTCACAACTGATGCAGGGATGGCTAAATGAGGACATTCCGCCAGTTTTATCGGGGGCGATTCTGGCTGCGATTCAGGCAAAAGGCGTCTCCCCATCGGAATTGGCAGGAATGGCTCAAGTCTTGCAGGATCAATCCTTACAGCAGGACGCCATTGACCATAAAACACCAGTTATTGATACCTGTGGCACAGGCGGCGATGGTGCATCCACTTTTAATATATCGACGGCTGTAACTTTTGTCGCGGCAGCGGCGGGTGTACGGGTTGCCAAACATGGGAACCGTTCCGCCTCCTCGAAAGTGGGTTCAGCCGATGTTTTAGAGGCGTTGGGCGTCAATTTATCTGCCCCACCAGAAAAAGTCCAGTCCGCTTTGGATGAGGTGGGTGTGACGTTTCTGTTTGCCCGGGGATGGCACCCGGCGATGAAAGCGGTAGCCCCATTGCGACAAACTTTGAAGGTGCGGACGGTATTTAATCTGTTAGGACCTCTAGTCAATCCATTGCGCCCCACAGGTCAAGTGATTGGCGTATTTGACGCTAACGTCGTATCAACAGTTGCCCATGCGTTAAAACAAATGGGAATTGATCAGGGAATTGTCCTCCATGGACGAGAAAATCTAGATGAAGCAGGATTGGCTGACGAAACCGACTTGGCAATTTTATCTGATGGTGGGGTGCGACTGTCTACGCTGAATCCGCAACAGTTTGGCTTAACGTCAGCATCAACAGGGGCGTTGCGTGGCGGCGATGTAGCGGACAATGTGGACATTTTAACGAATGTTTTACAGGGGAAAGGAACCGCCGCCCAACAGGATGTGGTGGCGTTAAATACCTCCTTAGCCTTGCAAGTGGCGGGGGTTGTGGCGTTGGAGGATCACCAAGCTGGGATTGAACAGGCAAAGGATATTCTCAAAAGTGGGGCGGCTTGGTCGAAATTGGAACAACTTATTCAATTCTTGCAGAATTAGGGTAAGTGGTTAACGCATTTCCTTGCCCTTGCCATAATGGGTAAATTGCACAGTTGATCAAGCTATTTGCTGGTGCGGTTATTCTCCTGTAGGGGCGACCCGCTTGCATTAATTAACAATGGTGTCCACTCAATTTGTTCGGGTCGCCCTTTACTCAAATTGTTACCGTGAATAGGCTCGCATCCCTGACTACGAACGATGGAGCGATCGCGATGAGCCAGATCAAGTTCAAGATTGTTGACTATAGGGACTATTCAGCCGATATTCAAACGGTGAGACGTTCCGTTTTTCATCTTGAACAAGGCGTTGATCCCACCTTAGATTTCGATGGTAAAGATGAAACCGCCGATCATATTCTGGCCTATGTCGAGAATCAGCCTGTGGGAACAGTCAGAGTGAGATATCTGGATCATCAAACCGCTAAAATTGAACGTCTTGCTGTTTTATCAGATTTCCGAGGACAAGGAATCGGTAAGACGTTGATGGAAGAATCCCTAGAAGTTGCTGCCCAAAATCAAGTTAAGAGAGTTATTATCCACGCTCAAGATTATGTGAAATCTCTTTATCTAAACCTCGGCTTTTTACCAGAGGGAGAACTGTTTGAAGAAGCAGGTATTGCTCATCTAAAGATGATCAAATTACTCAAGTCATTGTAGAATATCTTGAAGGCGTAGCCGCCAATCTCTAGAAGGCACGAATTAAATCCTTAAGTACAGGTTCTCGCAAATGTTCTTTCAACGCTTCCTGAGTTCCTAAATCTACAGCACACCCTAAAATATCTTCTAAATAATACTACACTTGCAATAGTTGAAACAACCCCCCCTGGTCGATTAAACTCTACATTGGTAAATTTTCCCCCACCACTTGAGTTCCAAACACAAATCCTACATAACTTCTCAGATTATCCTGGCGAGATATTCCATAATTGACGACAACTTGATGAGAATCGCTAGAGGTTTGATTGATGTTACGCTTAAACAACCAATTGCCTGCCTTGTCATCTTTTATAGCGACGGGGGGTGGAGTATTAATAGTGGACACACGAGTATAATACCTGTAATTTTCTGTTTCTGTTCCAATGCCAAGTCTTAGTCTTAACTTGTCAATCGAAGTTGAAAACTTATTATTGTCCATATAATAGCTTTGTTGGGCGCGATTCATGAATTCTACGACTATTCTCGCCTCTTCGTGTGTTCCCCATTCTGCCATTTTTAATTGAATGAGTGAATTTCCAAAATAATTGGCGATGGGTAAATAAATACCAATTCCGCCAGCAATTACTCCCATAAAAATAGCAATAAAACCCCAAACAGCTACCGGTTCAAGCGACTGCTGACTCGTCGAATATTTAGGAGTAACCGCTGCTGTCAACGCCTCTAATGCTTGACGAGCGCTACTGAATCGTTGTTCTGTAGCTGGGTCAATTAATTTGTCTAACCAATAGCTAAATCGGGGATTTAGCTTAACTCGATCAGCAAATTGCAAACGTAAATTCTGCTGAGGTAAATCCGCCGGAGCTATCCCTGTCACTAAATGAATTAATGTAGCACCCAACGAATACAAATCAGACGCCGCAACTGCTCGTCCCCACAGTTGTTCGGGAGCCGCATAACCACTGGTTCCTACTACAGTAAATGTTGCCCCTTCTGCCTTAGCGCGGTCTTGTACTGCGCCAAAATCGACTAAATAAACCTGTCCCTGCTCATCCAAAATTAAGTTACTTGGTTTGATATCTCGATGCAACACAGGTGGACTGAGTTCATGGAGATAGATGAGAATGTTTAATATATCTGTGGCAATCTTTTGGGCTTCAGCTTCACTAAAAATCTGACCTTTGTCTAACCGTTGGCGTAGGGATAAACCGGGAATGTACTGTTGGACTAATCCAAACCAGGGTAACTCGGATTCGGTTTCTTCAATAGAAAGATAATCCCGATAGCGAGGAATTCTCGGATGATCTAAATGTTGCAAAACTTGGGCTTCTCGCTCAAATAGTTTGAACTCCTCCCACTGAATTTGGGGACTAAATGCCAAGAGTTTGACCACAACTAATTCCTGCGGTTGAGTTTCTAAGTCTTCAGCTAACCAGGTTTGACGCCCTGCATTTTGTCCTAACTGTTTTCTGAGTTGATACCGTCTGTTGAGTATCTGTTGAGGATTCAGCATAATGTTATCCTTGACCATTCATTGAGCCAATCTTTGATTTCCTGAACTAACCAGTCTCGCTCAGGTTCCGTTAATTCTTGCGCCACCGTGCAGCGAGTTGATTCGGTTTGAATCAAGATTTTTGGGAAGGGGATCGTTTTAATTGTTTCAATTTGGGAAATGTCTATAGTCTGAGCGTCATAACACAACCCTAGCCAAAAGCGTTGGATATTCAATCTATCTCGTTTTAAGTCAAGGCGATGATGTCCAAAAAGGAAAAAAAGGAAAAAACTGACTGGATTGGAGAGAGTTGCCAGTTTGGGAAACCCTCGGATGATAAGCCATCCGCATAAAACCGCGATCGCTAACCCAAACCACAAGAATAAATGACCACTAGTAAAGGCAAAAATTACCGCCAAAACCACTAATCCAATCCCAACCAGTCCCACAGTTAAGCCAAACCCTAGGCGAAAAATCAACTGAACGCCTACTTTTGCCAATTTCTTATTCTTATGACCTCGTTTCGGTTCTAGGTGCTGCATAACTCGGAATTTAATCGTCCCCAACCAAGCCAGAATAATCGTCAGCGCTAGCAGCCCAAAGAATAAGGGATTACTTTGGAGAAAGAGGATTGGCATATTCCATAAAATCAGTATCTCGGCACTAATGAATACACTGAGAAACAGGGGAAAAGTTTTCTGCAAAATTCGTCCTAAACCCAGTTTAATCGTCGTTGTTAATAACCCACCGCGTGCGGGAAATTGAATCCGAAACTGCTGGTGAGACTTCTGAGAGCGAATCCGTGAATGTAGAGGCTGACGGGTAGCAGGTGGGGAACTCTGGCGAACCCGATTAGATTTCAAGTCTTCTAACGCTTGACTCGCACGGCTATAGCGTGGCTCTAATTCAGGTTCCGTTAAGGTTTCAATCCAGCGAACCAAGGTAGAATTGAGACTGGTGTACTGGCTAAATTGAACCCGCATTTGACGTTGGGGTAAATCAGCCGGAGCCACACCTGTGGCAAGATGAATTAAGGTGGCTCCCAAAGCGTATAAGTCAGACGCTGGGACAGCCTTACCCCAAAACTGTTCTAACGGAGCATAACCTGTCGTGCCAACCACTGTAAAGGTTACCCCTGCAACCGCCGTCTGATCTTGCACCGCACCAAAATCGACGAGATAAACCTGTTCATCTTTTCCCCAAATCAGGTTACTGGGTTTAATATCCCGATGGAGAACGGGTGGATTCAAAGCGTGTAAATAACTCAAAATTTCCAGAACCTCTGTCGCAATCTGGCGTACTTGAGCTTCCGTAAAGCGTTTTCCTTGGTCTAGCCATTGTGGTAAGGAAGCACCGGGAATATAATCTTGGACGAGACCAAACCACGGTAAGCCGCCTCCCGCTTGCTTGTCGAGGGAAAAATAATCTCGATACCGGGGAATCCGAGGATGCTGTAACTGCTGGAGAACTTGAGCCTCACGTTCAAAGAGTTTCAAGTCTTCCCACT